>SBAY01000216.1 GCA_005239945.1 Nitrospira sp. | reverse complement strand
TTGAGAAGATAGAGAAAAATCTCCTTCCTTCTCTCCTTCTCAACCTTAACCTTAACCTCAACCTTCTTTCTAAAGGTTTATCCATCAATTGAGGTGTGATAGAGCACTAGTGCCCTGTCAAGATTGAAAGCATGGGTTAGCAAGAAGAGTAGAAATATTAATGAAAGCGTCCCTCCGTCATAAATGGCGGAGTTGTTAGTGGGAGAGGTAGAATTAACTTTGTTTTTTAGAGCAGGAGAGGAATAATAACTCCGCTCTTTAGAGCGGAGGAGCGAGGAAAACCGCCCCAATTGGGCTTTAGCCCTGAATAGAATTTAGCAGGAAAAAGATGTTGGTAAGGATAAGCTTATTAGAGGGGACTTTAAGAAATCCCCTCTTGAGAGGGGGGCAGGGGGGTCCGTATCTTTCCTATAGGAATTTCCACCAATTACTAATCGATTACGACTTACCCAACAGCAATTCAGACATTAGACTTCAGACTTAAGTCGTAAGCATTCAGCGTTCAGCCGTCAGCTTTCAGATGGAGAAAAAGATAATGGATGAATATCTGTCTCATCCAAAAGCTGAAAGATTAAGCTTCCGGCTGACCACTTACGACTTAAGTCTTAAGTCTTAAGTCTTTAGTCTTTAGTCTTTAGTCTATGGTCTAATATCTGAATTGAAGACTTACCCAAAATTTATCTTGACAAACTATCCCTTATAAATTATAATAGTTAAAGAATGAATATAGCACTTATTAGTCAAAACTTCTTCTCCTCATCGGATGTCCGAACTTGTTCGGGGAGAGAAACCTCAAACTCGTTGAGACTTCTAATTTCTTTGAGTGGGAAATTTCGGATGAGAACTTTTGGCTAATAGATGCTATAATCGTAATCTTCATTAAGATGATTTCAAGATACGGAAACCTGAACTTGTTCGGGTAGACTTATTGGGTGCCTGCGAAATTATCTACATAGGTGCGCTAATAAAATAAACGCTTAATTCTGGAAACCTGTCAGGAATAAGTTTTATTCGAGAGCGTTCATAAAATTAAGGAGGGATAAAAAATGTTAAAGAAAGGATTTTACTTTTTTGCGGTTCTTGGTTTGGTAATTTTTGTAACGATAGATACTTATGCTGGCTTTAAGGATGTAGGTATAGGGGCAAGAAATCTCGGTATGGGTAAGTCAGTGGTGGCGGTATGTGATGATTTGGAGACTATTTATTGGAATCCGTCTGGATTGGGTGAGCTTGGTGAAATAACAGGGATAGGTTTTAGCCATGCCGGTCTATACGGAGTAAGTAAGGCAAATATGGATTCTCTTTGTGTGATTCAACCAGAAATCTATTTTTTTGGGGGCAATATAGGATTACTTTATTTAGCCGAGGATGTCGTCGCAAAAATAGCAAATGACTATAAGAAAACGAATATTACAGAGACAACCATTGGATTATCTTATGGTCGGAGACTAACCTTTAAAAAGAATTATCCTTTTTCTTTGTCTGCCGGAGGTAACTTTAAATTATTAAAGGTAGAGAATCCCCTGGATGAACATCGCGGCTATGCTATAGATATGGGGGTTTTGATGAAACCTAAATATGGGGTAAAGGAACTAAAAGATGTCCGGGTAGCATTGATGTTGCGGAATATTTTAGCCAGTAATGTCAATAACCCCTCTTTTGGATTCAAATTTGGGTTAGCGGCTAACCTGAATAAAAATATAACCTTAGGCAAGGTAAAAATAGATGATATTCTTTTTACCTTAGGGGTAAGTAACGAGGATGACGAATCGTTTAAATTTCAATTTGGCCAAGAGGTTATATTTAATAAAAATTTTCCAGTTAGACTGGGATTATATGGTGGAAAATTTGCCCTTGGGTTAGGCTACAAGGATAAAAACTGGCAGGTAGATTATGCCTTTGCATCTTATGAGCCTGGAAATACCCATATAATTTCGGCTAAGGTGAAATATTAAGTGTGATTGGAAAATGGAAATTAGAAATTGGAAAATTGGGGGAAATAGATAGAGTTTTTCCTTATCTTTTCCTAAATTTCTAATTTCCATTTTCTAATTTCCAAATTTAAGGAGTTGATACTAAGTGGTAGATTCTATCGCTGAATTTCTTGAAGAGGCAACTAAATCGGAGATACGAAGGAATTTGCTTTTTTTCTTCTACGAAAATCAATTTGCTATGGATACAGCCAGAAATTTAGCTCGCTGGATAAATAAGGAGTTACCTGAGGTAGAAAAAGACCTGGAAGGATTAGCCAGGTTGAAAATTTTAGAAAAGATAGGTGAAGGAGCTTCGGCTATCTTCTCCTATACCCAAAATTTAGAGACGGCATCTCTAATTGAGAGATTTATTAAGATCAGACGAGGAGAGATAAGATATGGGTAAGGAATCGTACTGGGTGTGGCTATTCTTAAACGACGGGATGAGTATTATAATTACTGGAGTTATATAAAAATGAATTAAAAATAAAAATCAACTTTTGGATAGATATGAACTAAAAGTACTAATATCTCAATAAAAATTAACAATTTGGATACAATTAAAACCGAGTGGAAATGGTAAAGAAAAGGGATGGTTTAATTCCCTCTTACTAAAGGGGGCAAGGGGGTTGTTATGAAAATTTATTACAATCCAAAATTAAAACCATTTTCAAGAGAGTTGAGGAATAACAGTACATTGGCAGAAGTCTTGCTTTGGAACGAACTGAAAGGGCGCAAAATGTGCGGATATCAATTTATGAGACAGAAACCAATAGGTAATTATATTGTAGATTTCTATTGCGGTAAAAACAACCCCCTTTATCCCCCTTTAGTAAGGGGGAATAGACTGGTAATTGAAATTGATGGAGAAAGTTACGATGGTAAATTTTTATATGATATTGATAGGCAACAATTTTTAGAGTCATTAGGCTTAAGAATATTGAGATTTCACGATTTGGATGTTAAGAAAGATGTGGGAAATATTTTGTTGACAATTGAGGGATGGATTGAAAATGCTGAAAAACAACCCCCTAACCCCCTTTAGTAAGGGGGAATTTAAATGTCGTCCCAAAATAGCCACACCCTTATCATTTTGTTGGAAAAACGGTGAAATTAACAGGGAAAGGGAAGGGATATTACAGATATAAAATCCCTCCATTTCGAATCTTTTATCGTCTACTTGACGATATAGTGAGAATTTATTATATTCGATGGCGGAAAGAAAATACATATAAATTAAGAAAAGAAGAATATAAAATATGAGAATTTATAACTGCATTAGTTTAATAGGGTTAATGTCGTTGTGGCTGAGCGAGATAGCCCTGGCAGGTACACCTCAAAATGTGAAAATAACCAATGTTACCGGGTCTCAATTTACTATTTCATGGATAACGGATGTGGAGGAGATTGGATATATCAGGTGGGGAACAAATACTAATTCTTTGAGTGAGATAGGAGTGGATGATAGAGATAACGGTACCACTACCCCAACCATTAAAAGTGATACTCACCATATAACGGTTACAAGTACCCAAGCAATATCTATAGGCTCCCAGACTACTTATTACTATGAAATTGTAGCCGGAACATCTACTTCTAATGTAGGTTCTATTACTACAGGTACTGAGATTTCTGGTAGTCTTGGTTCTCCCCTAAATGGTTATGTATATAGATGGGGTCCTCTACCAGCGACAGGAACTATCCTCTATCTTAATTTAGAAGGTAGTGCCGGCACCTCTGCTCTTCGTTCAATATTGATACCTTCAGAGGGTTCCTGGCTTGAGTTTCCTGGTAATTTTAGAACTCTTGATTTAAGTGCCTTTTTTAATTACTCTGAGAATGATACCCTTTGTCTTTACGCCGAAGGGGCAAATGATGGGACGGCCACTCTAAGACGAAAAATAAGTGAATCAAAACCTGCACCTGATATTATTATTCCACCTGATATCACTTCTCCAACTACTCTAACAGTAACAGATGATGGGGTATATACTACCAACGGTACCCAACTTCATGCCTTTTGGCAATCGCAAGACCCAGAATCAGGAATTATAGAATATCAGTATGCTATTGGCACTACTCAAGGTGGAACAGATACGGTAGGATGGACATCTGTTGGCACGCAAACTGAGATTACACGAGCCGGCTTAAATCTTGTCCAGAACACAACTTATTATTTTAGTACCAAGGCAAAAAATAGAGCAGAACTTTGGAGTAATGTAGGAAGTAGCAATGGGATAAAGGTATTAGTACCTTCTCCTCATCTTCCACCTAAGGTACCCGTCTATCCCAATCCCTTTGTACCAGACAAATCAGGACATAATTCAATTACCTTTGGTGGGATAAATGAAGGTAGATTGACTAAGGAGGTAACGATTAAAATATTTACGATTGCCGGTGAATTGGTTAAAACGATTGAAAGCTCAAATTGTAATGGGCAATTATCCTGGACGCCTCCTCATAATTTAGCCTCTGGGATTTATATCTATTTAATCACCAATCCTGCTGGAGAGCAGGTAAAAGGTAAATTAGGGATAATTAAATAAAGGTAACCGATAAAAGATAACTACTCAGGTTCACCGTTATAGGGTTGTAGTGTACCGTCTCTGATAATTTGATTAAAACTACGAAACACGCGAAAAAGACGAAAAAGCATAATTTAAAGAAAGAATTTTTAACGTATTTCGTGCCTTTCGTAGTTGTATCTTTAAAGTAACTGAGCAATGCTACACGATTTATCAGTGAAATAGAGACAGAGCAGTAGTGTTGTGTCCCTATTCAATTGATGGATAAAGTAACACAAGCATCCTGCTTGTAATTATTTATTCATTCCTCAATCTGGAAGATTGAGTTACTTTTTGCTATTGTCCCTATTAATCAAATTACCAGGGACAGAGCAGTAGTTAATTCTCTTAGAAAAACGACCCAAAGCTGATATGTACCTCTGGAGCTCCCTTTTGATGTTGGGGTGCCTCGCAAAATCCCCAGGCATAATCTAACCGGATGGGGCCAATTGGACTTTTAAATCTTAGGCCAAAGCCTGCGCTATATTTTATATCCTCAAATGAGGTAATCTTCGATGCCTTTTCCCAGGCATTTCCCACATCGGCAAATAAGCAACCAAATAATTCCTTACCAATTGGGCAGCGATATTCAACATTGCCGATGAGCATAGATTTTCCACCACCTGAAGCTGGATGAAGGGATCTATCATTATATCCTCGAACGCTGTATGGTCCGCCAACACGGAATTTTTCATAATCGGGAATCTCCTTGTGTTTAGCCAGATTAGTTACCAACCCTAATTTAATATGCAATGCCAGAACAAATTCCCACCAACTGGGGATATACCAACTACCTTCAAAGGTAGGCTTATAAAAATCTAGGTCGCCACCTAAAAATCCGCCGGCAAGTTCATTGGAAATTTCAATTTGATAACCTGAGGTAGGATGAAACAGAATTTCCTCGCCTTTTTTGGTATTCCTGACAAATCTGACCGCTAAACTGCTTGATAAAACATAAACACCATCTCCCCATTTATCTCTCCACTCTTTTATGCTCTCCGGGGCATCAGATTTAACATCTACCATAGCACTTTTATCGTATTTATACTTAAAATAGATATGGTTATGGACTCCAAGAGGTCTTCCGATTCTTATTGCTCCACCCCGCTTTTTATCCGTGTATTCATCTTCCTTCTCAACCGTCCGCCAAATATCGAATCCGACAGAGGTAGGGGTATCCCGAAACCAGGGATTAGTAAAACTAATTTCATAATTCAATAGGTTTTTACCAAATTCTGTTTTAATAGAAGAGGAATATCCTTTACCAAACAGATTATTTTTAGCAAATTCTATGGTGCCAAATAATCCGGGTTTATTACCATAAGCCGCAGAAAATATAAGGTTACCCGTTTTGCCTTCTTTAACTTCGATATCCAGAACCTTTTTGTTTTCCTCACTTCCTGGCAGAATATCAAATTTCACCTGTTCAAAAAAACCTAAGTTGATTAGCCTTTGCCGACTTTGCTTAACCTTTTTCCCATCAAACATCTCCCCTTCTTTAAATAAAAGTTCTCGTAAAATCACCTTCTCTTTAGTTATTGTATTGCCAGAAACTGAAATCTTTTCAAGATAACTTTTACCCCCTTCCTTGATTTTATAAATAATATCTGCGGTTGACTCTTTTGTCTCAAATTCTGCATCGGGAATAACGGAAGTCGTCACATAACCCTGTTCAAAATAGACATCTACAATTTTATTCCTGTCTAAGGCAATAGATTTAACATTGTAATTATCACCTGGTTTTGTGGTTAACATCTTTTTAAGTTCCTCAGTCTTAAAAATGGTATTCCCACTAAAATTTATTTTCTTAATTTTGAAAAGATTACCTTCTTCAATATTGACATTAATGATGATGCCGTCTTTTTCTTTATCATAAACCACCTCCGGTTTCTGGATGCTGACCATAGGATAGCCATTAGTTTTATAAAAGAAAAGTAATTTCTCTATATCCTCTTGCAATACCCTTTCTTTATAAAAATCACCGGTGGAAGTAGTCATTTTCCATTTAAGTTTAAAGGATGAGAAGGCGTTGTTGCCGATGAGATTTATCTCTTTGATTTTAATCTTTTTACTTTCATTAATCAAAAAGGTGACGGTTTTACCCTCATCCTCTATTTTAAAATCTATCTTAGCAAAATAATGTCCATTATCCTTAGCCAATATGGTCAGCTTTTCGATAGATTCCTTGATGTCTTTCTGACTAATTGGGATACCTGTTTTTAAGGTTAATTCTTTTTTTAGATCCTCTTCTTTTAATTCCTTATTACCTACAAAGTTAATCTTTGAGACCAGGGGTTTTTCTTTAACGATAAAAAGGAGGATTAATCCCTTCTCTTCTTTTTTCAGGTCAATGCTCACATCCGAGAAATAGCCTGAGTTGTAAATAGCTTTTAGGTCATTATCTACCGTTGAAAGATTGTATTTATCGCCTATTTGTGAATGGAGGAGACTAAAAATTGTAGCTGTGGCCACAGAATTATTCCCTTGAATCTGAATATCCGTAATTTCATTTTCCTCGGCAAATAAAACTTGGGCAAATAAGATTTGGATATTAAGCAGGATAAATAGCAGAACTGCTATGCGATGTTTCATTTTCACCTTTATCTGAAGGGAAAGAAGACTGAAGGGATATAGGCTGAAGGGAAGAAAGACTTCCACTTTACCTTCAGCCTTCAGCCTATCCACCTTCAGCCTTTTCCCCTTTATTTCCTCCGTTGGAATTTCATCTTTTGGCGTAATTTTTTATATTTATGCTTTCTTATCTTTTTTCTTCTTTTTTTGATAACACTACCCATATTATTTAACTCCATATATGTGGGATAAAACTTGGTTTATTAGTTAATTTCACTATCTCTCCAGAAGATGCTAAAACATATAACCCAAGTTTTTCAGCATATCTTTCTTATTTTGCATAATCTATAAATTTTACCACAAAACTTATCTTATGTCAATAAAAATTTTTGAGGATGTCATTTAAGAATTAAAAGTGCACCGTTTTTAAGGGATTTAAAATTTAAAAATGGACTCTTTTCAAAAATTATAAAAATAGTAGCAGTAGTATTGTGGATAGTGTGGGTAACTCCAACGGAGTTATCCAAGCAATTGTGAATAAGTCAAAGACTTATTCAAGCGATTGTGGGTAACTTGTGGGCAACTCG
>SBAY01000099.1 GCA_005239945.1 Nitrospira sp. | reverse complement strand
GGGGAGTTTGAGGGGGAAAACCTGTGTGGTTTTAAACCACTTTCAAAAGGTTTTCCCCCTCAAAATATCCACTTCTTTAAATCATTGCTAAAAGTCGGGAAAAATCTGATGGTAATAGATGATGGAGAGAAAGGAAACGAGCGTTATCCTTTTGCCGAAGGAGATTATCCAACTGCTCGGTATCTGTGAGGATACGGATAAGGAGAATGCCTTATCTTTTTTAAGGGAACTTCGCAAGAAGGTAGAAAATGTCCAGGGTGGGGGTCGGTCTTCATATCAACGTGGCAGACACATAGGACCTGTTAAATTCAAATAAGAGGTGTACTACCTCTAAGAGGTGTACCACCTCGTTAAGGAAAGACTGATGTTACCAAAAATATTAATTTCAATAGTTTTTTAACCTTTTGCTGCTTCAGGTATTTTGCGAGTAGGAGAATAAAATAATAGGACATATAGGTCTTATCGGTCCTATTACAAGAACTTCAGTGCCGTCTTAATTAACTGCTCAATATCAAATCCTTCTTTAAGTATATCCAGAGCCTTATTTGTTGCTTGAGTGGCTGTATCCTTTTTATATCCAAGAGAAATTAAAGCCAATATTGCATCCTCTATGTTTTTTTTATCTGATTTGGTTTCCGATGATAATTCCCTGACAAGGCAAGCATCTTCTTTAAGTTTATCCTTTAATTCCAAAATTAATCTTTGAGCGGTTTTTTTACCAATGCCACTAATAGAGGTTAGGGTAGTCATATCCTCTTTAATAATAGCCTGATGAAATTGAGATACCTCGATACTTGAAAGAATAGTTAAGGCACTCCTTGGCCCTACACCGCTAATAGAGATTAGGGTTGAAAAAAGTCTTTTCTCCTCCGGTGTATAAAATCCATATAAAGACAGGTCATCTTCTCTAACCGTTAAATGGGTGAACAGCCTGATTTCTTCGGATATTTGTGGTAATTTATGGTAAGTAGATAAAGGGACATGAACCCCATATCCTACGCCGTTGACTTCTACAAGAACATAAGTAGGCAATTTATCTTTTAAAATTCCAGTTAAACTGTCAATCATAAATTTCCTCTGTCAGATTTATAAGACATATCAGATTTATAAGACATATAAGACGTATAAGACTTATTGTTTTTGTTCGTCTACTCCCCTATCTATAAGGCATTTTACTATATTTTTTTCTTATTGTCAACCTTTTTTGTAAACTTTTTAATTTTTTACATAAAAAATAGTTGACAAAATATAATATAATAAGATATACTATTTCTAATTAGTATATTGACGATACTATAAATATGGGAGGAAACAATCATGATAAAAACTTTTTTAAGATTTTTATTGGTGTCACTTATATTTGTCATAGGTAGTTTGAGGATAGGCGAGACTCAAGTACTTTCAAAAGCACAAACAACTACATCAAAAATAGGACAGTTTTCTTTAAGAAATGATGGAGAAGATTTAATCAAGCCCATTGGTTCACCAATTTCTTCATCTTCAGAAGTAGAGGGAAAGGTGGAAGAGATTAAGAAAATTGAAAAAAAAGAGATAGGAGAAGTAACACCTCGAGTTGAAGGGATGCGTCCTAAGATATCGGAAATACCTGAGGTTGTCTCTCCTGAACCCAAAGAGGCAAAAGAGGAAGAATTTAAACGATTAGGATTGAAATTTGCCGAAGGAGAAGAAGAACTTCCAAAGGTTGTAGTCAAGGCAAAAGTTCCTGCAAAACCACAAGCTGTCATGCCAGAAAGTTCCAGGTATTTTTTGCAATTGGCCCCAGGAGAAGAATTTTTACCTAAACCTAAAGTCAAACCGGAAAAACCAATAAAACCTATAAGTTCTATTCCTATAAAACCAGAAAAGGAAGAAGAAATTATCCCGCCTGCCCCTCCTCAACCGGCAGAAGAAACCATGATGAAAAAACGGGAATTTGCCTTTCAAAGGATAAATCCTGTCTTAAGATGGGGGATTATTCTCTCAGGATTTTTTACCCTAATCCTCTTTTTGTTTGTTAGATATTTATGGAGACAAAAGGAATTGGCTGCTTTAGCAGAAATCGGCGGAATTGCCGTAGAAAAACCTGCCCAGTATAAATCCTTGGTCGAGGATATAAAAGAATTACAAGCAGGCTATCGGGAATTCGAAAAAACAATAGAAAATGTAGAGAAAAAGCTTTCTCCTATTGCTTCCTTAAAAGGGACTTCGGTAGATGAAATTGTTCGTGAGACATCTAAGGAAGTTTTAAAACCATTTGAATCAGAGGTAAAAGAATTACAGGGGTCTTATCAAGGATTAGAAAAGATGTTTGGAGAACTTGATAAAAGACTTGCTCCCTTAGATGCACTAAAAGGATTAAGTGTGAAAGAATTGGCTTATCAAACAAGCCTGGAGTTGTATAAACCAATCGAGAATGAATTTAAAAAGATGCAGATTTCTAATGAACGAATGATGACTGAAATCGAAGATAAGATAGAGAGAAAAATAGAGCCTATTAATAAGAAAAACAAGAGTTTAGAAAAAACACTAAGTGAGATAGAAAGCAGACTGATAATGGTTGATTCTATGGTTTCTTCTTTACCAAGAACTGAAGGGGTTATTGCTAAACCTGTCTTAAAGACAGAAGAGGCAAAACTACCCACAAATAAAGATAAGAAAAATCGTGAAATCCTTCATAACCAGATATACAAATTATCCGATGAAGGACTATCGATTGATGAAATAGCCCAACGAACTAAATTGGGTAAGGGTGAAGTACGATTAATCCTGGGATTGAGGAAGAAATAGGTGATTTCGATTTTGGATTTTCGATTTTGGATTGAGGATTGAGGATTAAGGATATAAGATCCTTCAATCGAAAATCCAAAATCGAAAATCATTTCACAAGGGAGATTAAATAAGTGCGAAAAAATATAAAATGGAATATCTTTTTAACTATAGTCGTAACAGGTACCTGTCTATTTCTTTTGTACCCTCCTAAGGAAAAGCTGAAATTGGGTTTGGACCTCCAGGGGGGGATGCATTTAATTTTAGAGGTGGACACGACTAAATTACCGCCTGGTTCCGACCCTTCTGATGCCGTGGACAGGGCTTTAGAGATTATCCGTAATCGGATAGATACTTTTGGTGTCTCAGAACCCATCATTCAAAAACAGGGGAAGGATAAAATCGTTGTTCAATTGCCTGGTTTAAAAGACCCACGACGGGCTAAAAATTTAATTGGTTCAACCGCCCTTTTAGAATTTAGATTAGTTGATAATGAACGATTGGATGAGGCCGAGGCAGGAAAAATTCCAAAGGGTTATGAAATATTGGAGGATGATGAAGGCAAAAAATTATTGGTCAAAAAGGAGCCGGAATTAACCGGTGATACCTTAGTGAACGCCTGGGTTGATAGCGGTGGAGGAGGGGGGATAATGTCCCAGACAGTCGTCTCTCTTGAATTTAATAAAATGGGAGCCAGAAAGTTTGCTAAGGTTACTGATGCTCATATCAACGAACAATTGGCTATTGTTTTAGATGGTAAGGTCAGGTCTGCCCCGGTAATTAGAAGTAGAATCGATGGTGGACGGGCACAAATCGAAGGTAATTTTTCATTAGAGGAAGCCAGGAACCTGAAAATTATCTTACGGGCTGGAGCTCTTCCTGCCCCGGTTAAAATTATAGAAGAGCGGACAGTAGGTCCTTCTTTAGGAGCAGATTCTATTCGCAAAGGGGTTGTTGCCTCGATAGCCGGATTTGTTCTGGTTGGTTTGTTTATGGTTATTTACTATAAGTTATCCGGAATGATTGCTAATGTAGGCTTAGTTGGTTGCTTGATTATGCTTTTAGGTTGTTTAGCCGGTTTTAAAGGGACATTAACCTTACCAGGCATAGCCGGTATTATCCTGACTATGGGTATGGCACTGGATTCCAATGTGATTATCTTCGAACGAATAAGGGAAGAATTACGAGCAGGCAGAACAGTTAAAGCCGCTATCGATGCCGGCTATAAAAAGGCATTTGGGACGGTATTCGATTCTCATGTAACCACACTAATTACCGGATTAATCCTTTTTACCTTTGGAACAGGTCCTATTAAAGGCTTTGCCCTCACCTTATCCCTGGGGGTAACAATTAGTTTATTTACGGCCATAGTCATTACCCGCTTTATCTTTGATTTAAGAAAGGAATATCAGACGCTTAGTATTTAATAAGGTGATAAAAATGGCACAAGAAAAAGAAAGCTTTTTAGATAATTTATTTAGAATAGGGGGACTTATAGGGGGAGCATGGATTACCGTTGAACTTATAAAGGCTTTTTCACAAAAAGTTTATTTATGTCCCCATTGCCGTAATGAGATTGAAGAAAGAATTAGTAAATGTTCTCATTGTGGGGTAGATCTGATATGGAGAATTTAGAGAAGAAAAAATATGAAGTATCTCCGGAAGATGTGAAATATAAAACTCCTAAGTGGAAATATTATTTAATTGAATGGGGTTGGAAAATAATCTTCTCCGCTTTAGGAGTTTTTATTACAGTTTTATTATATGATAGGTGTTTGTTTAATCCAAATTGTAATACCATAGTAACAATCTATTTTGCCCTATTAGGATTAGGATTAACATGTTTTTTACACGCGGGAGTATCTGTGGATAAATTAGCCAATGTAAAATTAACTTAAAGATAGAGGAGTAGGCAATGTTAGAATTAATTAAAAATCCGAAGGTAAACTTTATAGGCAAACGGTATTATGCCTTTATCCTCTCAGGTGTGTTAACCTTATTAGGTATAATTGCTATTATTTTTACCTTTATTGGTAAGGCAAACCTTGGGGTTGACTTTGCCGGTGGTTCATTGGTTCAGGTAAAATTCCAAAAACCTGTGGCGGCAGATGTATTACGTCAGGCACTAATTTCAAATGATCTGGCTGATAGTGAAATACAACAAATAGCCGAAGGTAATCGGGTTTTGATTAGAACAAGGAAACAAGAGGTAGTTGGTGAACGGATAGATGAGCGAATCAGAAAGATATTGGCCAGGGAATTCGAAGGCAATAGGTTTATAATGGAAGGAATAGAATATGTAGGTCCCAAGATTGGTGGAGAACTTCGGGAAAAGGCCTTATGGGCTATATTCTGGGCAATTATCGCTATGATGATATACATAGCGTTTAGATTTGATTTTAGATTTGGGGTCGCCGCCGCCATAGCTACTCTTCATGATGTTTTAGTTGTCTATGGAATAATCTGGATCACCAACCGTGAAGTTACCCTCCTGACTATATCCGCCCTCCTGACTTTAGCAGGCTACTCACTGACCGATACTGTCATAGTTTTCGACCGTATTCGTGAGAACCTGAAACTTCGCCGCAAGGAACTCTATGATGTCGTCATTAACTCAAGTATAAATGAGGTGTTAAGTCGAACTATAGTTACCTCACTTACTGTATTAATAGTCCTCCTTGCTCTCATCATTAGAGGTAGCCAGGTAACTTTTGATTTTTGTTTAGTTTTATTGATAGGCGTTATTGTCGGCACATACTCTTCTATTTTTGTTGCCAGTCCTATTTTAGTCGAATGGCACCTCCTGGCAACTAAAAAAGTAAAATCAACAACACCGGAAACTAGTAATAAAAAAAGTAAATAATCTGTCAGCTAAATCGGACAGGTCAGACTATTCAAACAGGTCAGACAAAACAAAAAAGGTGAGAAAATGACCTTTGAAAGATTAATAAAATCAATATTAAGGTATAATCCAAAGGCAGATGTCAAATTACTTGAGCAGGCTTACCATGTGGCTGAGATGGCTCATGAAGGACAGTTAAGACGGTCAGGTGAACCGTTCATTATCCATCCTTTATGGGTCGCCTATATCCTGTCGGAACTTAAATTAGATACAGACACGATTATTGCCGGACTTTTACATGATTTACTTGAGGATACACAATTCCCACCGGATAAAATCAAAGAGAAATTTGGAGAGGATGTTTTTTTATTGATTGAGGGAGTCTCGAAAATCAAAAAACTTACCCATCCTCATAAAGTTACCGAGCAGGCTGAAAATTTACGCAAAATGCTCTTAGCTATGGCTAAGGATATACGGGTTATCCTGATTAAATTAGCCGACAGGCTCCATAATATGCGCACCATAAGATTTGTATCTGAAGAGAATAGAATGACCGTGGCTAAAGAGACTCAGGAAATTTATGCCCCTCTGGCCAATAGATTGGGTATTGGTAAATTAAGATGGGAATTAGAAGATTTATCCTTTGAGTGTTTAAACCCAGAAGCTTATCAGGAGATAGCTAAAAAAATATCCGAAAAAAGACAGGCCAGAGAAGCCTATATCGAAAAGATTAAAAAGGAATTAATGTCAAAATTTAAAAAGGCTGAAATAGAGGCATCTGTTGAAGGACGGCCAAAACACTTTTATAGTATTTACCTTAAAATAAAATCTCAAAATAAACCATTTGATGGGATATATGATATTTCGGGGGTGCGGGTTATAACAAATGAAAAAAATTGCTATGAAGCACTGGGAATAGTTCATTCACTCTGGACACCAATACCGGAAAGGTTTAAAGACTATATTGCCAACCCTAAAACAAACAACTATCAATCCCTTCATACAACGGTTATAGCTACAGATGGAAGACCATTAGAGATACAAATTAGAAGCAAAGAGATGCATACTATTTGCGAAGAAGGAATTGCCGCTCATTGGCAATATAAAGAAGATGGTGGAAAGGGGAAATTCGATGCAGAATTAAATAAAAAATTAAAGTGGGCCAGAAGACTTATCGAGACATACCAGGACCTCACCGATGCAAAAGATTTTATGGAACACTTCAAATTAGACCTTTTTGCCGATGAGGTCTTTGTCTTTACACCTAAGGGAGCGGTAAAAAAATTACCGCTGGGTTCTACACCTATTGATTTTGCCTATGCGGTTCATAGTGAAATTGGCGACCATTGTTTTGGGGCTAAGGTAGCCGGTAAAATCGTTCCGCTTGATTATAAACTTAAAAATGGAGATATAGTCGAGATAATTACCTCCAACCGGGTTAAACCTCATCAGGATTGGTTGAGAATAGTCAGGACTTCTAAAACCAAAAGCCGAATAAGACAATGGATGAAAAATGAAGAGGAAATACCACCACCTAAAGAGGCTAAGGTAGTTCACCTTCCGTTATCTACAACCGCAAAAGAGGTATTACATCGAACGCCTAAACCATTGCCGGCTAAGATAAAAATTGCTGGAGTGGATGGATTAGAGGTTATTTTCTCGAAATGCTGTCATCCTGTTTCAGGGGATAAAATTGTAGGCTACATTACCCGTGGACATGGTGTTTCGATTCATCGAGCGACCTGTCCCAATATCCATTCGGAAGCCTTTGATTCAGCCCATATGATAGATGTGGCCTGGGAGATGGGAAAACCCAGCTCTTATGAGGTAGGAATCAGAAAAGCAATTAACAATTAACAATTATTAATTATTAATTGATAATTGTTAATTGTTAATTGATAAAAAGAGAGGGTGTTCAAAATATGATTGATGACTGGGGTATTAATGTTAAAGTAGAAGCCGAGTTAGTTAAGGCCTGGATTGATACCAAAAAGGTTGATTTCTCGACTATCAACGGGGTGGTTCATATCAGTGGAACCCTTGATTTCCAATTAGATGTCTTTGTCAATCCCGATGACCCGGAGTATCATGAAAAGCGTATGGAGGTAGAGGCAACCAAATTAAAAAAGATTGAATCGCGTCTAAAAAGAATAAGTGGTATTCGAGGGGTACGAATAGATTTTACCAACTGGATTAAGATAGGTGATAGATGGGTACGAAGAAAAACGCCAGGACAAGAAATGTACTAAAATCAATTATCAATTGATAATTAATAATTGTGAATTGATAATTATTAATTGTTCCCTGAGGTATAACAAGATGGACCAGATAACCCCGATGATGCGGCAATACCTGCAAATAAAACAGAAATTCAAAGATACGATATTATTTTTTCGATTGGGTGATTTTTATGAGATGTTTTTCGATGATGCCAAAATTGCCTCTAAGATTTTAGGTATTACCCTGACCTCCCGAGAAAGTGGCAAAGGCAATAAGGTGCCTTTAGCCGGCATACCGTATCATGCCGCAGAATCATATATCTCACGGTTAATCAAGACCGGGAAAAAGGTTGCCATCTGCGAACAGGTAGAAGACCCTAAATTAGCCAGAGGAATAGTTAAACGAGAAATCGTTCGCACGATTACCCCAGGAACAGTCCTCAGCCCGGCATTACTTGAGGATAAGGTTCATAATTACTTAGCCGCCATCAATAAACAGGTGTACCTGGGAAATGGGACTAAAATCGGCTTTTCCTTTATTGACCCTTCGACGGGTGAGTTTCGGATAACAGAGCTCTCAAATCTTACCGAACTGTTGACTGAATTAACCAGAATTACACCCCAGGAATGTCTTATCCCCAGTTCATTGCAAGAAGATGAGCTTGCCGTAAAGATAGCCGATGAAATCACCATTACCTTTGTGGACGACTGGATATTCAATCACGCTACAGGAACTAATACTTTATGTGAGCTTTTTGGCACCTCATCATTGGAGGGTTTTGGCTGTGAGAATCTTCACCTGGGAATATCTGCCGCGGGTGCAATTATTCATTATCTTAAAGAAACTCAAAGGCAGAGCAGTCTGACTTACATCAACCGACTTATTCCTTACTGGACCTCGGATTTTATGCTCCTGGATGCGGCGACATTAAGAAATCTTGAGTTGACCAGGACTATCCGCAGTAGTGAAAAGACAGGTTCACTTATCTGGGTTTTGGATAAAACCGTCACTGCTATGGGTGGCAGGTTACTCAGGAACTGGCTCCACCAACCTTTGATAAATGTGGAAAAGATAATCGAACGCCAGCAGGGGGTGGCAGAATTTGTCAATTCCACAACTACCCGAAATGACCTGAATCAAGCCCTAAAAAATATCCATGACATCGAACGACTTATTAGCCGATTGGATACGGGTCTGGCTAATGCCCGTGACCTGGTGGCTTTGAAAGAATCATTAAAAATAATACCCCAGGTAAAAACTAACTTAACCTCCCTTAACTCTAAAATCATAAAAGATATAGAGGAAAATTTAGAGGATTTGCCGGATATTACCGAATTGATCGAAAAGGTAATCGTTGATTCTCCACCTTTATCTTTACGGGATGGCGGATTGATTAAAGAAGGCTATTTCCAGGAATTGGATGAGTTACGAAGTTTGAGTAAAGATGCTAAAGGCTGGATAGCCAAACTTGCCCAGGATGAGATTAAACGAACTAAAATCAATTCCCTTAAGGTTGGGTATAATAAGGTTTTTGGCTATTACATCGAGGTAACTAATCCTAATCTGCACCTTGTGCCGCAGGATTATATCCGCAAGCAGACCCTGACTAATGCCGAGCGATTCATTACCCCGGATCTGAAGGAATGGGAGGCTAAAATTCTAAATGCCCATGAAAGAATTGTCGAAATCGAGTATGAGATATTTTTAAAGGTGCGACTGCAGATAATCGAGGAGGTTAAGCGAATTCAAAAGGTAGCCAATGCTATTGCCTTGTTGGATGTGTTGGTCTCCCTGGCCCAGACTGCCGTAGAAAATGATTATGTTCTTCCAGAGGTGAACGATAGCCGGAGTATTTTTATCAAAGACGGCCGACATCCGGTAGTAGAGCGATTGTTATCCGGGGAAAGGTTTGTGCCAAATGATACCTCAGTCAATGACACTACCGAACAGATTTTGATTATTACTGGGCCAAATATGGCGGGTAAATCCACCTATATTCGTCAGGTGGCTCTTATCGTTTTGATGGCTCAAATTGGGAGCTTTATCCCTGCGGCAGAGGCCAGTATTGGCATAGTTGACCGTATCTTTACCCGTGTTGGTGCTTCTGATGAACTGGCCAAAGGACAGAGTACCTTTATGGTGGAAATGATCGAGACAGCCAATATTCTCAATAACGCCACCCCTAAAAGTTTGATTATCTTAGATGAGGTTGGTCGCGGCACAAGCACATTTGACGGTGTAAGTATTGCCTGGGCAGTAGCCGAATATATCCATAATAACCCTCAATCTCAGGCAAGAACACTGTTTGCTACCCATTACCATGAATTGACCGAGCTGGAATTTTCATTAGAAAGGATTAAAAATTATAATATTGCAGTTAAGGAATGGAATGATAAAATCATATTTTTACGGAAGATAGTCAAGGGAGGGACAGACCGTAGTTATGGCATTCATGTGGCTCAATTAGCCGGGTTACCACAGGAGGTGATAACACGGGCAACAGAGATATTAAGTAGTCTGGAGATGACTACCATTATCGAGGAAGGAAAACCCACCTTATCCACAATTAAACCCCAGAATATACCTAAACCGATTCAATTGACTCTCTTTGAATCCAGCTCTCATCGAGTAGTTGATGAGTTAAAAAAAATTGATTTAAACAAACTAACACCCCTTGAGGCACTTAATAGGTTGAGTGAATTTAAAAAGATGGTGGAATAAAAAAGTGAAAAGTGAAAAACTAAAAATTAAAAACAAACAACTTTCCCTTTTCATTTTTTCCCTAACCTCTTTATCCATCTCCGCGCCTGATTTCTTATAGAGCGCACCTGATTTTCTAAAAATAACCGTTTATGTAAATTATCTTCCTCTTCCTTACTTAAAAGCTCTGGGGCAGTTTTTTTCTTTAATTTGGCAATAGCCTTGAGGTCATCTTCATAAAATTGCTTATAAAACCAATTCCAGATAAAATTAAATCTCTTACCTTTAGCAAAACCGGTAGCAAAATCTACTAAAAATGGTTGACCCGAGGGCGTAATGATTATATTCATCCTTTTCTTTAAATCACAATGAACTACACCACGACTATGAATCGCGTCTATTAAAGCCTTGAGTTTAATAAAGAATTCTTCAGACAGGCTTCCTTGATTAAAATGGGAACAATCCTTTCCTTCGATATATTCTAAGATAAAGGCATCTTTATCTAATAAGTTATAAACATTCGGGATACCTTTTATTCCCTGTAATTTTTTATAGATCTTGAATTCACGATTAATAAGCCATCTCCCAAAGAGTAATTTCACTAAAAACCCTTTTTGATGATAATCCTTTACCGCCACAAGTTGGTTGTCTATCCTGGCTAACCAAATATCTGCCTGTGTTCCTTTACCAGAGTAGATATTGCTTATAGAATGTAGATTTTCCCTTTTTACAGATTTCAGATGCATTTGTTCCAAATCCATGATACCTCTTCGTAGTGAGAAATTAGGGAGTAGGGGAATACCCTTATCCCTTACTCCTAAACCCTTTCTTTAATTCTACATCAGATTTCATTATAAGTCAAGGGGAAAAATGAGTTGGGGGTAACCGCTCAGTTAACGGTGGGATTCCCTATTTGGAAGCCTCAACGAGTTTGAGGATTTCTCGGCGAACAAGTTCAAAACCTCTACATCTAACTCTAACTATGTTGTGTAACGCAACTCGTTAAGTGCCTTTTCCCCCAAACAAGTTTGGGCTTCCGTTTCCCACGATGTTGGATGCCTCAACGAGTTTGAGGGGATACGCCGAACAAGTTCGGGGGAGATGTTCTCAAACTCGTTGAGGCTTCCAACATCCGTTCTTGTGGTTACTTTCCACCGTTCACTGAGCGGTTACAGTTGGGGGTAATGGGTCAGTTAATTGGGGGGAAGGCTGAAGGTAGATAGGTGGTTTTAAACCACTATGCTGAAGGGATGAAGGAAGAAAGGAGTAAGCAAGAAGCAATAGACAGTCGGTAGTAAGGAGTGGTTATTCTTCCTCCCTACAGCCTAAACACCTTCCAGGTTTAAAACCTGTTCAGCCTTTTTTCCCTTTAACTGACCAATTACGGTTTTGTCAAATTTTTAGTTGACATTTGTAACTCAATTTTGTTATAATTGAAAAAACGGAGAATGATGAAAGCCAATATTGATATTTTCGAGAGATTAAAAAAGAAAAAAACAGTTATTAAAAAAAGACCATCTTCCTGTCCTGTATTTTTTCAGTTGTGTTTTGATGATGACGGGGCATATATCAGGGTTGTGAACCAAAATAGTAAAGAAATAGATGTCCCTTATGAATCTTATACCGCAGGTACCCGCGAAGTATTGAAATCTATCGAAAATATAAAGGATAAGAATAATTTCCATATCGATTGGAAAACCTCAAATAATAATATTTATCTGGCTCACCATGAATACCTTCTCTGGCAACTACAACATTGCGATAACTTTGTTGATACTAAATTCAACCCTATTGGCTTTAGCGAGAACTCAGGTAGAATCATTGTTTGCATAGAAGAAAAAAAAGAGGTATTAGACAGTAAGATTATTTTCTCCCATCATGGAAATAGATTTGAAAAATTCTCGGTTCTAAATGAAGACCATCTCTTAGCTGATGGTAGCATTTATAAAATTCAGCCTTTAGGTGAAAATTTCAAAGAGCTTGCCCTGTTTGAAACAATTCTTTTTCCAATAAATCTTGAAAAGTATCTTTCTCTGCTTTATTCCTATTTTGAAAATATCCAGGTCAGTTATAAAGATTATAAGGAGACAACAGGCGACCCTAAACAAAGCAAGCCTACCCTTATCTTTGAAAAGGTAGATGCAGAAAACTCATTATATTTGCGTCTTTCTGTTTCCCTATCCGGTTTTGAGCAAGATTTCTTTGAGAATTATGATGTAACTAAAATTGTTTTACTGAATGACTTAGAGAAAAAGATAGTTATCAGCGAGCTGGTTATGGAGGAGATTCAGACCAGTTTCAATGATATTGAAAAATTGCTTAAAAGATATAAAAATTCTGATAATAGCTATTTTGTTGAGGATAACCTGTTTGTTATCGAGGAAGGTCTGGCCAGGGAGTTTATTTATAAGGAATTACCTTATTTGCTTACTCGTTTTACTGTTTTAGGGGCTGAAAAATTAAAATCATACCGGGTCAAAACAGTTACCCCAAATCTCAAACTTTCCTTATCCCATGGTCTGGATTTTTTGGAAGGGGATGTCAATCTGGAAATAGAAGGCGAGGTCATACCTTTATTTGAGGCATTAAACCAGTACAAGAAGAATTCCTATATTGCCTTAAATGATGGCACCTGCGCTATAATCAATAAATCCTACATCGATAAGTTACACCGCATATTCAAGAAACAAAAAGAAAAGGTGAGAATTTCCTTTTTTGACCTGCCTATCGTCGAGGAGTTGATTGACGAGAAAATTGACCAGGAGTCTTTTAAGCATTCCAGAGAGATATTTTTGGGATTCAATAAGATTAAGGGCTCAAAAATAGAGTTCCCAAAGATAAATGGAGAGCTTAGAGACTATCAAAAACAGGGTTATAAATGGATAAGATACCTTCATCAACATTGTTTGGGTGGATGTCTGGCTGATGATATGGGGCTGGGCAAGACAGTTCAGGCTATTACTATGCTGGCAGATATTTATCCGGAGGAAAAGAAAGCCTCCTTGATACTTATGCCTAAAACCCTGCTTTTTAATTGGGCAAACGAAATAGAAAAATTCAAGCCGGAATTGTCATATTATATCTATCACGGCAATAATCGTAATTTAGAGGAGGCAAAAACAAAAAATCTTATCTTGACCACCTATGCTACGGTTCGTAATGATATTAAGGCATTCAAAGAAGAGGAATTTTATTATATTATCCTTGATGAATCCCAGAATATAAAAAATATTAACTCCCAGGTTTCAAAGGCGGCTATGCTCCTTGAGTCTAAACATCGCTTATCCTTGAGCGGGACACCTATTGAAAATAACCTGACTGAACTATATTCCCTTTTCCGCTTTCTTAATCCAGCTATGCTTGGGCAGATGGAGGATTTCAATCAGTATTATGCCGGACCAATTCAAAAAGAGGGTGATAAGGATGCATTAGAAGAATTAAAAAAGAAGATTTATCCCTTTATCCTCCGTCGGGTAAAAAAGGATGTTCTGGCTGATTTGCCTGATAAAATAGAGCAGACACTTTTTGTGGAGATGAGTCCGGAACAGAAGATTTTTTATGAGCAGAGACGCCGTTTTTATCATCAAGCGGTCAAGACACAGATTACTCAAAACGGGATAACCAAATCCCAATTCTTTATCTTTCAGGCACTTACTGAACTCAGACAGATAGCCTCTATCCCTGAATCAAAAACAGAAAGAAAACTAATATCCCCAAAGCGAGAGGTTCTTCTGGAAAATATCTTAGATGTGGTTGCCAATGGACATAAGGTATTGGTTTTTGCCAATTTTTTGGATATACTTGATTGTGTAGGAGAAGACCTGGAAAAAAATGGGATTAACTATCTGCTGATGACCGGCTCAACAAGGAATAGAAAAACCCTGGTCGAACAATTTCAGGATGATGATACCTATAAGGTATTTTTAATGACCCTTAAAACAGGTGGCATAGGACTTAACCTGACTGCGGCTGACTATATCTTTATCTTTGACCCGTGGTGGAATAAGGCGGCAGAGAATCAGGCTATTGATAGAACCCACCGCATAGGACAAGATAAAACCGTCTTTAGCTATAAACTGATAACCAAAGAAAGTATCGAAGAGAAGATATTGAAATTGCAAGAGTTAAAGAGCGAGCTTTTTGATAGCCTGGTTGGTGTTGACGGCGCCTCAATAAAATCACTTAATGAAAAGGATGTGGAGTTTATGCTGGGGGATTGAGAATAGGGAGAGAATAAATCCACAGATTACACAGTGCAGCAGAGCCGCAACCAAATCCCAACCTAACGGTTGGAAAAGGAGGTTTATCGCTTTAACCACACCAAGGTATGTCTTTAAAACCTTCTCCC
>SBAY01000236.1 GCA_005239945.1 Nitrospira sp. | reverse complement strand
AAGATACAACTACGAAAGGCACGAAATACGCTAAAAATTCTTTCTTTAAATTATGCTTTTTCGTCTTTTTCGCGTGTTTCGTAGTTTTAATCAAATTATTAGAGACGGTGCATTAGGTTGAAGGCTGAAGGAGGAAGACTTTTTTCAGCCTTGCGTCTAAATACCTTCAGCCTTCAGTCTATCTACCTAATTAAAATTCATTATAGTAGCCTTTGTATTTATTCTAAAATCTGCCGGTTTATCCTCATCTACCTTACGATCATTATCTTGATTATTATTAAGAGGGTCAAGAGGGTCCTCGCCAAATTTGCCATCCTTATCCATATCAATGTCAAAGACCATATTTATGCCTATCTGGCGAATCTGATTCCCCGCTATTGCCACCAATAATTCATCTATGAGTGGTGTATCTGGGTTGTCATATACCTCTACCCCTAAACCCGTATAATATTTAAAAAGTGGATAGAGAGTAAGAGTTCCGTAGGTAGAAGACCCCATTCTTATATTAGGCGCCATGGTTAGGGTTTTGGTAGATATAATCCCCCAGGTGGTAGGTGAGCCAGCAGTTTGTATCCAAACAGTCTTCGTTAGAGTGCCTATCTGTGATACGGATCTATCCAAAGGATAAGGTGTGGTAGTGCCCACTCCTTTCCACTCATAACAGATAGCCACAGTTCCGACTATTGAACCTGTAGCATATCTTGTTTGAAAGTTAAGGGTGATAGAATTAGTGATAGTCCCTGTTGGGGTTGAAGTTGCTATCCCAATGTTACATGCCTTTATCTCACCAACCAGCCCTCCCCATTCCTCTCCTATTTTCCCATTAAGGATTTCGCGGGCAGATTGTCGAGCAGTTAATTGAGGATTTATAGTCGTCCAATTCCGTATTGCACCACTAAAAAGGGTATAAACCATTAACAGGAAAATACCCAATCCTGCAAATCCTATCATCGCTTCGATTAATGTAACACCTTTTTGTTTAAAAAGTCTATTCATTTTTTCCCTCAGAAATAGGTCTTATGGGACTTCTAAGACCTATTATTCTGGAAATGGGGCGATAATCATGACCATATTTTTAGTTCCAGTGCCTGTTTGTGATTTCCTCTCATAGCTGAAGGTAATCGTCCCTTTCATATAATCCCCTGGGAGTAAATCAGCACCTGGATAGTATGGAGGGTTATCTAACGGGTCGTCGAATAATTCAAAGCTGGCGGTTCTTATGCCTTTCAGGTCACCTTCTTCTATTCGTTCGCCGGCTTGAGGATAAACAATAATGCCTACTGCGTGATTAGTTATAGGAGGTTGATGACCAACTCGACTAATATTCAAATAGCCCCTGACGGGTTTAGAACCAGTTAAGTAAAAGGTTACCTGCCTCAGGGGAGAAATTCCATCATTGTCGAGACTAACATTTCCCTGAAAGTCAACGGTTACTGTTCCTTCTCCGGCCACTTTTTCCCACTCGATTTCTACAGGAGAGGAGCTTGGGTGATGATGAGTCCTGTTATGGTCACTGTCATGGGCTACGACCATAAAATTAACAGGTGTTCCTGCCTGAACCAGGCAGGGGATATTTATATGATGATGAGTAGCGGGGTTATTCGTTAAATTTCCTACTTTAATAAACCGATAATATTCTCTGGCCACTCCCTTTATTTCCTCTGCCAATTCTTGCATAATCGAGAGGGATACGGTTTCATCCCAGGAACTAACTAAATTTACCGAGCCACGCATAAATATAGAAGAAACAAATAAAGACACAAGAATAAGTATAAGTCCTGCAATAAGCAGTTCTACTATACTAACGCCTTTTTGTTCAAAAAGTCTTTTCATCTTTTTTCCTGTTTTTCCCTGAAAAAAAGAATAGGTCCTATAGGTCATATATAACCTATAGGACATATTCTTTTCAACCTACTATTTTTTAATATATGGTGTGATAAATATCAAGAGTTCTGTTTTACGATTCTCGGTCATTTTTTTGCGGAATAAAGGACCTACGAAGGGGAGGTCACCAAGCAAGGGAACTTTATTAAGTTTTTCAGTACCTGAATCGGCGATAATTCCTCCAATAACTATTGTTTCCCCATCTTTTACTACTAATTTAGAGGTAGCCTCTTTGGTAGTTACCACTGGCATGCCGTCTACCCATTCCTTTAAAGAACTAACCTCTGGTTTTACCTCTAACATAATAAAATCATCAGAATTAATATGCGGCCTAACGGCTAATTTTACACCGACACTGCGAAAAGCGACATTTGACATAACCTCTCCTGTTTGAACCTTTGTCGTTTGTTGGTATGGAAGATCCTCTCCAACAACTAT
Organism: Nitrospira sp.; assembly: GCA_005239945.1. Lineage (GTDB taxonomy): Bacteria > UBA9089 > CG2-30-40-21 > CG2-30-40-21 > SBAY01 > SBAY01. The sequence goes on along the minus strand of SBAY01000236.1, from coordinate 16,587 downwards.
CTCTGCCATTTCATTATCTAAGGCTAATATTTTAGGGGTAGAAAGGATATTTGCCTTTCCTTCGGTGACTAAAGCCTCTATCTGGAGATCTAACTTATGTCCAGGGGTAAGTTTAGTCCAGGCAAATTCCCCCCTATCTCCTAATGGCCAACCTTCTCTCTGATAGCTTCCAAGTGTAAATTGAGGGTTTTGATTCTTTCCTGACCCTACTGACCACAGAAATCCAAAGGCATTCCGTGTATCTAAGGTTACCTCGATAATCTTGGCTTCAATCATCACCTGTGGGGTTATCGTATCTAATTTTTTAATTATCTCTTCAATCTGATTTACATTATAAGGAATATCTGTAACGATAATCGCATTAGTTCTTGCATCTTGAATAACCGTTCCTGCTACAGGAGCAATTCCTCCAATTTTCTTTGCTTGTTGGTTTGATAAAGTAGTCAACATATTTGAAACTATGCTCATTATATCATCCGCCTTAGCATAATTAAGTTTAAATATCCGTGTGGTTGTATCTCCTAAAAGGACTGTTGGTGAATCAACCCGGATGATATTATCCTCAATAATATAGGCATAGCCTAAATTTTTCAGGATTAAGTCTAATGCCTTTTGCCAGGGAACATTATCTAATTTAACCGTCACCATTCCTTTAACCTCTTTCCCCGGAAAAACATTCAGTCCTACTTTATGAGCAATCAGTCTTAACACATCAAGTATATCTGCGTCTTTAAAATCTAAAGACAGGGTAGGTTCAATTTTTTCTTTAGGTTTTGTTTCCACGACAGAAGCTTGTGGTTTAGCTTCAGCTGGTTTTGCTGCAATTTTCTCTGCTTTAAGTTTTACTTCCTTTTTTACTTCTGGAGTTACCTTTTTTACTATTGGAGGTGCCTCTTTAACCTGAGGAGACTCTTTAACCTTTGGTAAAATCTCTTTTGGAGGTTTTGAAGGAGGGGTAGGAATTTTTTCTACCTCTTTCACCACAGGTGATTTAGTTAATTCGAGAATAACCTGATTCCCCTCACTAACAACTTGATACGGCATAAATTCTGTTAATTCGACAATAACCCTGGCTACATTTACTGGATCAACCTGTCTCTGACTCGGGAGAATATTTTTAATAAATTTACTTGTCAACTTGACTTCTCCGAGCTTAGTCTCTGCATTAAGAAAATCAATAACAATCCGATTGGGATTAGAGAGGTCAAAATATTTATATTGAGGAGGGGCGGTAGAGGAAATTGCAAGACTTATTTTAGATTCATCCTCTGTAACATCTATCGTTTTAAGTTGATAATCATAATAAGGATTATCGATTATTACCTCAATACCATTTTTTAATTTTTGAATTTGATATGGAAGTAATTTGATAAATCTAACTACTGCTCTTGTTTTGTTATCCTCGTGGGGAATAAGATTAATCCCAATGATACCATTACGACCAATCCTCAGTTCTTTAGCCGTACATTGGGTATCATAGAGGTCAATAACAATAGATGGTGGTTTATCTACAGTAGATGAATCATGTTTTAGAACTGCTTTATCAGTTATAAAATCTATTTTTATTTTTGAATTCTCTTCCATTACCTTAACATCTACAACATTAGCTGTTCCTGTAGCTAATTTAGGAACACTAATTAAAATAAAAGTAAGTAATAAACACATTTTCATAAATAATCCCTTTTTATGATTTTCTTTTAAATGTTTCACTTTAAATCACTCCTTTTTCAAATTAACTTTTTCTTCAAATTCTATATTTTTATCAAGTTCTTCTCTTTCCTCAACTTCTTTTTGAGCTAATATTTGTGCTCCTTGTATTTTTGTTATCTTTGGTTTCCCAATAAAAAAGGTAACCTCTGATTTTCCCTGTTGTAAAAATACCCTGTTATTTCTTGTAATTTCTCCTCTAATCCCTTCAATCGGTTTAAAATTATCAGCCAGCAGTCTTCCTTTTTTCAAGATATATCCAAAATTATTTCCATCATGAAAGATAGCCATTGATTCCTTTTTGTCCCAGACGATTCCCGTCATCTCCAATTCGAAAATATTTATTTGTGATAATAACTCTTTACCTCCCTCGGTAACTTTTTTTTCACTCACCACCAGGGCTATAAATGGATCTCGCTTATTTAATGATTTATATTCATACTTTTCCGGTAGATACATCTCTGGTTTTTCAATAGGAATTTGGGGTGGCAACACAACTATTTTTTTCTCTTCTTTTTTAGCACAGCCTGTAATAAGACCTATAAAACCTATAAGACCTATAAGACCTATAAAAAAATTTTTCATCTTTTTTAATGCTCCTTATATACAAAAGCAGTAATAATCAAATCTGCATTTGTGGTCGAAGGATCTTTTGTTGATGGAATTAAAGAATTCAGATTAACATTAGAAGGAGTAATTATCCTTTCAAGATTTCCAATCTCAGTTAAAAAGAATCCTATACTATGATAAGTTCCTTTGATATATAAACTTACCGGAACTTCCTCATATACCTCTTTACTTACAGATGGTTGGGGTTTGAAAGAGAGCAACTCGATATTTGATTTCAATGCCATCTTAGTGATTGTTTCTAATAATTGTGGCATTTCTTGTTTACTTGGTAATCGTTTAATTACAAATTCAAGTTCTTTTTTTACCTTCTCGAATTCCGCCCTTTTAATATCTAAATTGTCAACTATTTTTTTTGTTTCGTCCAGTTCCCTTTGTTTTTCCACTATTTTTTGGTCTAATTCCCTCCCTTTCTCTCGCATAGGTTTATACATATAGGTAGAGAAACCGTAAGCAACTACACATATCAATATCAAAGAAAGAAAAATAGATTTTAATGCTTGAAGAATATCAACTTTCATTTTAACTTATCCCCTGAAGTTGCATTTGATTGAGAAGATCTTAATTGGATATTCATTAATGACCATACTCTCAATCCTACCTAAAGTTATATTTGTAAAGGAGGTAGAATTCATTAGATTATTCATGAAATTTGCGATAGAAAAGTTATCGAAGGCACTCCCCTCTAAATCCAAATCGGTTCCCGCAGTATTTCTAAATCCACTTAACCAGAGTCCTGAGGGAAGACATATAGTCATTTCATCTAAGATATGCGCCCAGACAAACCTTCCTTTATCTAATTGGACGATAACATCTACTCGTTTCTTCATCTCGGTTATTTCAGCTTCCAGTCGTCGTATTTCTGCCAGATATGGTTGTAACTCGGCTATACGAGTAGTAATTTCTTCTAATTTCGCTTCCTTTTGTTTTACTCCCATAACAATGCCTGCATACCAGAGGGCAAATAATAAAATTATAGCGCTTACCGCTATTCCAATAATTACATTTCTCCATTGCCCTTTTTTCTTTTCCACCAATACCGGTGGCATCAAATTGATTTCTGTCATTGTCTTACATCAATCCTTTCAAGGCCAATCCTACCGCTACCGAGAAAGCAGGGGCTACTTTTTTAATATATTCCTGGTCAAATTTTGCAGGTATCGTTATTTTAGCAAAAGGATCTCCTTCTACCACCGTCATACCTAAACCATTGGCTAAAAAATTATCCAGATTAGCCAGTTTTGCACTCCCCCCACTTAGAATAACCCGGTCAATATTCTTTCGATATACAGGTAATTGCGTATAATAATAAGCAAAAGAGCGTTCTAATTCATCTAATAGTCTTGTCCCTACAGATTCAATAGCATAGGAAATTTGTCCCGCACGGTCTCCCCCAACTCCAGGTGCCCCTACTCGCATTTCCTCGGGTAAAAGAATTACCCCTTCCTCCTCTTTTATTTTCTCAGCTTCCTGAAAACTTACCCCTAATTCCCTCCTGATAGCTTCCGTAAAATCATTACCACCAACTAAAACATCACGATTAAAACAGGAAATCTTATTTTCAACGACATTGATATTGGTCATTCTGGCGCCAATATCAACCAAAGCAATTACATCCTCCTCTCCTATCCCATAAGTAAGGGCATCTTCTGTGGCAAAGGTATCTACATTAATATGAGTAGTTTCTACTCCAGCTCGTCGTAATACCTCCATATGGTCATAAATCAGTTCCTCTTTAGAGGCTACTAATAAGACCAATATCATCCGCTCATTTTTTTCTACCGTCTCTTTTATTATCTGAAAATCTATAATTACATGCTCGATATCAAATGGAATATGTTCTTCAGCCTCAAATTTAATTACATCCTTCAATTCTGTTTCACCCATAAAAGGAAGTTTGAGATATCTGACTACGATTGAATTCCCAGAAACAGAGCTACGAACCTTTTTGGCATCGATTTTATGGGTAGCCAATAAATTTCTAATGGCCTTGACTGCCAATTCTTGTTTAGCCCCTAAGGTATCTTCATCTAAAGGTTCTGGAGAAATCTTTGTCATCCCAATAGCATCTAAAGTTATTTTGCTGTCCTGTTTTCTAAGTTTGACTACTTTAACCGAATCATTGCTGATATCTAATCCTATTGGAACTTTTCCATGCCGTCCAAACATTATTTATCTTTTCCTCCTATATTTTCAGTAAATATAATAATAACATAAATAGATTCCTTTGTCAAGAAATTTTATTAAACCATAATTTATTTTTTGTTAATTCCGATTAAATATCTGTGACGCAACGAAAATATCCACTGCCCGTTGAAGTTGGGTATCCAGCACCAGGTCATAAATTGGTTCCTTTTTTGATTCCTTTTTTATAATCTCGAGGTCTATCTTTTTCTGAAGAAGAATTTCTTTTATTTCTATTTTATTTTTTTGTAACTCTGAAAGTAAATTTTTAAAATCCTCTTTTTTATAAGGATTGTGTTCTTCGATAAATTTTTTCACATACCCGCCTTCTTCTAATTTCTTCAACATCTCTTCATCTTCTTTCGTCAATTTAGGTTCCTCGACTATAATATCTGGAGTAATCCCCTTCTGATGAATAGTCCTGCCAGATGGGGTATAATATTTAGCCGTAGTTAAAGCTACCCCTGAGTTATCTGCTAAGGGAAGAACTGTCTGAACCGACCCCTTTCCAAAACTCTGCATTCCTATAATAACCCCTCGTGCAGGACCTACTTTCCTTTTCACATACCACTTACCCGGTTCACTCTCAACAATAGTAATTTCTTCCTTATTCCCTTCCTGGCGTTTCTTCTCCCATTTTTCATATTCTTCCTTGTCTGTTATCAAGAATTTCTCATACTGCGGGTCCTGAATAGCCCCGGCCACAATCTCTGAACCACTTGCACTTCCCTGGTTGATTAAAACAACCAGAGGATAATCTACCCCTTGTTTCGTTGTCTTATAATCTTGATTCATATGAGGAAGACGACCGTTTATGGAAACAATCAGGAGATTGGAAGATAAAAATTCATTTGTAACCGCTACGGCTGATTCCAATAATCCCCCCGGATTATTTCGTAAATCCAGGATTAAATTTTTGATATTATTTTCCTTTAATTTTAAAAGGGCCTCCTGGAGTTCATCCGCTGTCTTTTGATTAAAAGTAGTTATCCGAATATAACCAATGTCATTTTTAATAGTATCATATTTAACGCTCTTAATCTTAATTATATCTCTGGTAATGGTAAACTTAAGCCATTGTTTTTCCCCTTCCCTTTCGATGTTAATGGTAACCTGTGTTCCCTTTGGACCTCTTAATTTACTAACGGCATCGAATAGGGTAATATTTTTTGTTGATACCCCATCAATCTCCATAATCTTATCTCCTGCCTTCACACCAGCCAAATCAGCCGGGGTTTCTTCAATTGGTGAAATAACCGTCAATTGCTCATCTTTAAGACCAATAACAATTCCTAAACCACCGAATTCTCCTTCTGTTTCTACCTTCATCTCTTTATATGACTCCGGGGTCATAAATCGGCTATGCGGGTCATTTAAACTCTTTAATAATCCATTGATAGCTCCATAGACTAACTCCTTTGAGTCAACCTTATCAATATCTACATACTGTGTTTGAACAAGTGAAAGCACTTGACTGAAGAGTCGTAAGTCATCATACATCACTTGTCTTTTATCGTTTGATGACCTGCTATCACCTACACTTAATCCTAAACATAATATACCGACAATCAACCACGATATTTTTTTCTTCCAAAACAACATTTAATTATAACCCTCCTTTACCTACTCTCCTTCAATTCAGACATTAGACCATAGGCTAAAGACTTAAGTCGTAAGCGGTTAACCGGAAGCTTAATCTTTCAGTTTTTGGATGAGACAGGTGTTCATCCATTATCTTTTTCTCCATCTAAAAGCTGATGGCTGAACGTCAGATTGTGTGAAAACCCTAAAATCGAATATTAATACCACAAAATGTAGTCATTTTATCTTATTTAAGCACGAAATATTGTAGTCAAAGGATGACAAAATCAACTTTTCACACAGTCTAACATTGAATGTTTACGACTTAAGTCCGATGTCTAAAGTCTTAAGTCTAATGTCTGAATTGAATCTAATCTCTAATATTATCGACAAAAGACAACATTAGCTTTATATTTGAGTCTAGATATTATACCTGATAATTTTATTTGTGTCAACTAAAAATTTTATCCAACAGGTCTCTATGTCTTATAAGACCTATCAACCCAGTCTAACTTATTATACCTAATTTAATCAAAAATGTCAAACTTTTTTGATTGACATAATATAAAATTTGGTGTATAATAAAGTAGAATTAACAATTATTGGGAGGAGGGATTGACAGGGCGAGAGTCCTGGAGTTACAATTTTGTCCTCCCAATTTTTTTTGGGAGAGTGTGAAAGGCGGTAGCACCTCTGGCATTTGCTTTTGTTTTTTTATTTCTAAATTCGTCCAATTCGTGTAATTCGTGGTTAAACCAATCCAAAACTCAAGAAATTAACCATAAAAGCCGATAAATATTTAGAGGAGTTAGGTAAATTAAAGGGGATAAAGTGAAAAAATTTATTTTATCGATAGGATTAGTGTGTATTTTTACTCCCATTTCTATCTCTGCAGGGACGCTTAAATTTGATGAAGGGACAAGAACCAAATCACACCTGCTGAATGTGTCTTCTCGGGCAGTACCTATGGTTATAGATTATAATTATGATGGGTTGAAAGACTTAATTATAGGTGATGCAAGTGGGTATGTATGGTTCTATGAAAATTTTGGCTCGGATAATTTTCCTGAATTTGGACCTGGCTTTAAACTCGGAGTTAGCGGTGACTCAATTAAGCTGAGTTCTAACGCCGCACCTTTTGTAGTCAATTGGGACAATACAAATGACCTGGATTTAATTGTTGGAAATGGAAAGGGAGAATTAACTTTATTTATAAGTGAAGCTGGAGCTCCTACAAAACATTTACCTGTTTTACAGCCCGCGGTACCTCTTACTGGAATTGCTTCACATCCTAATGCTACACCGTTTGTTTACGACTGGAATGATGATACTAAAAAAGACCTTATCATTGGTGATAAATATGGTAATATCTGGGTATATTTAAACTCCGGGTCAGATGAAAGTCCTGCGTTTACCAATGGTGGCAGTAGGGTTTTAGGTACTGGTTCAACTCCATTATGGGTAAAAAATGATGCCCGACCCATTGTAACTGACTGGGATGGTAATGGAACTAAAGATTTAATTGTCGGTAATGGTGAGGGTGAAATTTACCTTTTTTCAAGTATAACCCCCGGTACTCCTACCTTTACTACCGGCACTGGCACAAAAATTAAAGCAAATAATCAAAATATAGATATTGGAGATAATGCCGCTCCTTTTATAATTAATTGGGATAATTCTGGTGAGATAGATTTATTAGTTGGTGAGAGGGATGGGTCTTTAAATCTTTTCCTGAACTCAGGTAACAAACCACCTGAATTTTCTACCTCATTTAAGATAGCTGGTGCCCCACAGGACCTTGATGCAGGTAGTAGAATTATCCCCATGGTAATAGATTGGAATGGTGATGGGAAAAAAGATCTGATTGTTGGTGATATAAATGGTTATGTGAAATGTTATCTAAACTCAGGCACAGATAAAGACCCTGTATTCACTGATGCCTACACATTTCAGCAAAATCCAGGAACCCCAACCGATATTATTGTAAATAACGCCTCCCCTTTTGTCTATGACTGGGATCATGATGGAAATAAAGACTTAATTGTGGGAGATGAATGGGGATATATCTATTTGTTCTATGGAATAGTCGACTCACCAATTTTTAAAACAGGAACTAAAGCCACTACTGGAACAGGAACCAGGCCATCATTATGGGTCAAAAATGATGCTACTCCAATAGTATGTCACTGGAATAATGATGGATTGGAAGATTTAATCGTTGGTAATAGAGATGGAAATGTAGCCCTTTATCTAAACTCTGGAGGCCCAGGGAAACCTATCTTCCCTGCCGAGCCTTTTTATCTCAAAACAGATAATAACAACCTGATTGATGTAGGTCATAATGCTAAGCCTTATGTAGTGGATTATGATAACGATGGAAAGAAAGATTTAGTTATAGGAAGTGGTGGGGAATATCAAGATGGATATGTATATGTATATTTGAATATTTCTGAGGATAGCAATCCAATATTTACCACAGCCCAACCCTCCTATTTTCAAGTTGAGGCTGACGATGAATCACTTCAGGTATCCGGTTACGCCGCACCGGTAGTTATGGATTGGAACAACGATAATAAACTTGACTTGATTGTCGGAGAAGAAGAGGGCTATATTAATCTTTATACCGGTAGTATAAAAAATACACCCCCAACGGTCTTGTGTGAAACACTTTCTGGTACACAAAGTAAAGAGGTAACCATTAACTATATTCTGAAGGATGCGGAAAACGATGTTTGTTCGATTATGGTAATCTACTCTAAGGATGGTGGTAATGAATTTAATACGGCTATTATGGTTGCAGATGCTGGGGATGGAATGACAAATTTAAACTCTTCGAAAGATGGAGTGAGACACAGTTTTGTCTGGGACTCTGTGGCTAATTTAGGAGGTAATTTTGAAGAACAGGTAATAATAGGAATTATCCCACATGATGGTAAAGTAGGAGGGAATTCTGGACAGACGAATAATTTTTGGGTGAACAACCTTAATCCTCCTCCTGGTAAAAAAATAAAACTTCACGGTACAGACCTTAATTTAGATAACAACTCTACTCCAATCGTGACAGACTGGAACGGGGATAGTAAACGAGACCTTTTAATAGGTGGTGAAGATGGGTATGTCTATTTTTGTAAAAATGTAGGGACAGATGATTCTCCGAAGTTTGATACAGCGTATCCTTTACAAGCAGGAACCGATTCACTTAAAGTAAATGGGTATTCAAATCCATTTGTAGCTAATTGGGATCATACCGGCAGGAATGATTTATTAGTTGGAGATGGTGAGGGATATGTAACATTTTTTAAGAATACGGATGTTTATCTGAATTTAGCCTCAGGGGAAAAGATTAAGGTTGGTGCAGTGGACCTTAAAATTCCAGGCGGTAATGCTGTTCCGGTAGTAGTAAATTGGAATAACGACGGATATGATGATTTAATTGTTGGCAGTGGAGATGGGACTGTTTATCTTTATTTGAATGACACCACCTCAAACACCATTCCTAAACTACTTCCAGGGGTTAAAATTCAAGCCAATAGTGATTTACAGGTCGGTAAGAATGCCACACCTTATATAATAGATTGGGATGATGACAATAAAGGCGATTTGCTTATTGGTAACAGTGCGGGTTATGTCTTTTATTACAAAAATATCGGCACGAATGACGCGACTACCTTCACCACAGGAACTAAAATTAAATTTAATGAAGAGGAGATTAAGGTTGATGCCAATTCAAGACCTTGCGTATTAAACAAGAATGGAGGCAATATTGATTTACTAATCGGCAGTAAGGCAGGATATGTGTTTTTATATCCTCTGACTGATGTTAACAAAAATACAGCACCTCAACTAACGATTACTAATCCTCAAGGCACTCAAACTACACAAACAGGTAGTGTGTCCATAACTTATCTCCTGCAGGATGATCAATGGAATACTTGTCTTATCAAGGTAGAATATTCTGAAAATGGGCAAAATTGGTATCCCGCCAGCGGCACGGCTAAAACTAATTTAGACTCTTCACCAAACGGCATCACGCATACCTTTGTCTGGTTTTCGGATAAAGATGTCCCGGCTACCCTGACTTATGTTTGTCTTAGATTTACCCCTAATGATGGGCTAGTAGATGGTTCAACTACGGCGGTAAGTTTTTATCTCAGGAACAAAAACAATCTGCCGATGGTAAAGAATGTCCTACCTGGTGTTGGAAACCTTGGTCAGGTGGAGATTTCTTATGACCTGCAGGATGTGGATAATGATTTGTGCCAGGTTTTTGTTGAATATCAAGGTGGGACGGTTGTCGGTAAGTGGACAACGGCTACTATAGTTGGTACTGTTACGAAGATAGCCCCGGGAACAGGTTTAAAATTAACCTGGCTATCTCAGGTAGATGAAAAGAATCAATCGGCTAATAATTACAAAATCAAGATTACCCCCTATGATGTAGAATATGGTACACCAGGGATATCCACAGCGTTTAAATTGGATAATTCCCTTATCTCATCTGCGATAGCACCTAAAGCCACAAGAACTACCCTGACTTTTTCACCTACTACCATCGAAATCATGGAACCTTTTTCCAACGATTTTGATGTGCTTGTAACGGTTGAAAAAAATCCAGCAGGTATTCCACCAATGAATACATTAGCCTCTTTAAATGATACTGTCCGAAGGATTACAACAAATTGGTTACCTAATGCGACCCAACAACCTTTACCTCAAACTGCTCCCCAAACAAAGGTTAAACTTACTATTCCCTATACGGATATAGGCTCTTATGAAACCGAGATTTTACTGCGGATATTTGAACTGCGGGAAAATAAATGGATGGTTGCGGGCACCCAATCACAATCACAATCAGTAGATGTGGTCTATAACTATGTTACCGCTGAGGTGGAACACCTGTCGGTATTCAGGATTGGGCTATACGCCCCCACTTTATCCTATTTTAGTGTCTCGCCCAATCCTTTCAAGGACAATGATGGCATACGAGAAAATGGTGAGATTGGTGCTGGCGGTAATTATGAATTTGTAACATTTCAGGGGGTAAGTAAGGTAGAAATATACACCATTGCCGGAGAATTAGTTAGAGAATCCAAAGAGAAGGAAATAAGTAGTGGTATCTGGCAATGGGATTTAAAAAATGATTATGGTAGATTGGTTGGCAGTGGCATCTATATTTATATTGCCAGGGATACTACCGGGGCATCCCTGGTTGGAAAAGTAGGAGTAATTAGATAAAATGGAAATTGGAAATTGGAAATTGGAAATTGGAAATTTAATAAGATTGGTTGTTGTTATTAGCCTGGGGAGTATTTATTTACCTGTTTATGCTCAGGATGAATATACCGGGATAACCGCGGCTAATTTCTTGAAATTAGATGTTGGAGCACGACCGTCGGCGATGGGAGGGGCATTCGTCGGGGTAGCCGATGATGTCAATACCATCAATTATAACCCCGCGGGATTACTTCAGACAGGAACGGCCTCCTTGACCGCTATGCACAATCAATGGTTTCAATCGATAAAATACGAGTATCTTGGTTATGCTCAAAAAATGTGGTGGAATGGGGTAATTGGTGGCAGTCTGGCTTATTTAGATATGGGTGATATAAAAGGGAGTTTGGTGAATAATAAATCCGCACCGGATTGGACCGCCTGGGATTCTTGTCTTACCCTCTCCTATGCTCAAAGCTGGAGTGATGGACTTTCAATCGGTGCTAATCTTAAGATTATCTACGAAAAGATAGAGCAAGAGGATGCCGCAACCCTTGCCTTTGACCTGGGCGCCCTTTATAAAACACCGATTGACAATCTCTCCTTTGGTATATGTATTCAGAATTTAGGCTCAGGGCTAAAGTTTATTCAGCATAAATCCGATTTGCCCATGAACTTAAAATCTGGTGTCTCGGCAAAACTACTTGATGAACACTTACTCATTGCCTTTGATGTCAATAAACCCATTGACAATAAGGTAAATGGACGGTTTGGGCTTGAATATTGGCTAATAGATACCTTTGCCATACGAGCTGGCTATCGGACAGATGAGGATATGGGCTCTGGATTTTCAGGTGGTATCGGATTAAAACTTATGAATTATCAGATTGACTATGGTTTTGCACCCTATGGTGAATTAGGTGATACCCACCGTATCTCTCTGCGTATGGATTTCTTACCTGAGGAGTAATCTGTGCACGCTGAAGTCTCTTAATAGGAGCTCCAAAGAACATATATGGGTTGTTACTCCTTGATTTTATGGTTTTTGCTGACGGCTGATAACTGAACGCTTACAATTTCAAGCCCTTATGATTTCAGGTAACCGTTCAGGTGTCAGTTGCTGGATAATTTCTGCCACAAATTCTGCCACGAAGGCACTAAGACACGAAGGTTCACTAAGACTTATAAAATTATCCGTTTTATTCCATCCTTTTCTTTCTTCTTCAACTTCAGAGGGGTTTAAAATCTTCTTTGTGCATCTTTGTGCCTTCGTAACCGTTCAAGTTGTTTAGGCTATAGGCTGTAGACGGTTAGCTATTGAGTATTGATGAACCAAAATCTTCTCGTTTTCCATGTTTTTGAGTCGCCATTAAAACCGTGGTTATCAAATTCCTTAAGTTTCATATCATCTCACCTACCTCCGCCCTACAGCCTAAATGCCTACAGTCTTTCTATCTGAGCAGTAACGATTTCCGTGGCTAACCCAAACTCATTCCCTCCTAAGTGAAGGAGAGGATTGGTGGCTTTCAGATTAAGGTTTCCTGTCTTAGATAGACAATCATCTCTGGTTTCAGCCTCAAGGACTTCTCCTATAATGATGAAATGGTCGCCTCCCTTTACCTCAGATTTCAGCCTACACTCTATCCAGCCAAATGCCTCTTTTATCCTGGGAACATTCACTTTCTTTCCTTGCTCCTGGGTTAAGCCAGCCTCTTTTATTTCATTTATCCCAGCCGGGAATGGTTTAGCACAGACCCAAAGGGATGGGAGCATCTCTTTAGCCAGCAGATTGAGAATAAACTCCTTTGTCTTTCTGATATTGGCCAGGGTGTGTCTCTCTGGGGCAGAGGCAAAAGCAACCAGGGGAGGATTTACTGAGACCGGCATGCAGAAGGAAAATGGTGCGGCATTAGGCCTTCCCTCCTCATCTACGGTAGAGATGACCACCGTTGGTCTTGGAGCCAATATTTTATACCAGTTTTTGAGCTCTAATTCCATCTTTCACCTCCAGGTAATTGTAAGCATTCAGGTAGTGTCAGAACAGAAGATGTGAAGATTAGAGAAATGAGGGGATTATTCTAATAATTTTCTCACTGGTTCTCCGCGCTTTTGCTCTCAATTGTTCTAAACCAATTTTATCTCCCCCCAAACACCCATCTGTTCATCCTTAATAATTATCACCCCTTTAAGCCCGGGAACAGTCCTGGCAAATTCAAGTGCCGGTTTAATATCCTCTACTTGTTTAACCAAATTACCTATTTGGGTAGCCGCCGCATCCGCCAGGGCTGTAGAGTGAGCTAAGGCTACGGCGGCATCTGCCTTGCCAAAACTCAATGAATGCCCTACTGTCCCGGATGAGGTGCAAATACCTAATGGGGTTTCTTCTCCATCTATTTCTACGGCTATTTTATTACTCAAGCAAGATGAACCGGCATATATCCCTATCTTCCTTTTAGAGAGACTTTTTATAAAAATATCTCCCCCATTTTCTACGATTACCTCCTTAGAATTCTTCAATATCCCTCGGCCGACATATTCCGCAATAGCGCCGGCCACCGCCGCCATTGGTCCTACACCGACAATTTTTGCGGCCTCGGCCATTTCTTTTATAATCTTTGGGGCATCATCACTTACCTCGTAGGGAACAAGGCTCTCCTTAAACCCAGGGTCATCGGCAATATACCTTTTTAACTTCCCCCTGATTTCTAAAACTAACTCAGTTACCTCATCCCTTAAATCCTTATCTGCCATGACCAAAAGGTCGGTTTCCTCGATAACTACCTCAAAGGTTACTAAATTATCACTTTTTATTAAATCGCGATACCACCTTTTTTCGTACATAATTACTTAATATTAGGTGGTGTCTGAAAATAGCTAACTTCCTCTATCAGGTATCAGAAGACAGAAGTCAGATAAGAAGTTATCTGACTTCTGTCTTCTGATACCTGATACCTGTTATCGACACAATACATCCTCAACTTCTAAACTTTAGTTTCTTTCAGATACCACCTGATATTACACCTCTTTCATTCCTAACAATTCATAAATTCTGACCGACTTTTGTTTCCCTTTGACTGTTTCAGCACCTAACTCTCTAACCTCTACTTTATCTTTTACCTTTTCGTAAGTAAATTCACTGATAATAATATTAGTGTTATATTTCTTATTTGTGCCTTCAAGTCTGGCTCCTAAATTAACATTATCACCAATGATGGTATAATCCTTCTTCAAATCAGAGCCGATATTGCCAACTACCATCTTGCCGGTATTGATTCCAATGCCAATATCAAATGGCGGCTGGTTATTTTTAATCCGAAGTTCATTAAGTTGATGAAGTCTGCGCATCATCTCCAGGGCAGTCTGACAGGCTCGTTGTGCATGGTCGGTTTGCCCTTCCAGTGGAACGCCATAAAATGCCATAATCTCATCCCCGACATATTTATCCAGCGTCCCATCGTATTTAAACACTACATCTGTCATTATTTGCAGGTATTCATTTAACAAAGAAACTACCACCGTAGGTGGAAGATTTTCCGCAAAGGTAGTAAAACCACGAATATCTGAGAATAAAACGGTCAGCTCTTTTTCCTCTCCCCAAAGTTTTAGTTTCTCCGGGTCTTTAAGTATTTCATCAACCACGGTTGCATTGACAAAGTGTTGAAATGCCTCTTTAGTCTTTTTACGCTCTTGCTCCACAGTCATAAATCGATAGACGAGGATAACTAAATAACTGCCCATGATATTTAGCCCGGGTTGAAAAATATCAAGCCAGATCCGCTCATAATTAAACAGATAAATAGGAACCAACAGATAAAGGGTAAGTATTTCTAAGGTAAAGATTGCCCCTGCAAACGGCTTTAATTTTGGGATGAATAGCCCAATAAGGATTGACAGAAAAAGCATAACGATTAAATTCACATAAAAAGGTGGTCTTTGTAAGAATGAATTGCTTAAGATATTATCAATGATATTGGCATGCATCTCCACACCGGGATAGATAGAAGAAAATGGGTTAACCCGCAAATCCATTAATCCAGCCGCCGTAGAACCAATCAAAACTATTTTATCCTTAAAAATCTCCGGGTCGATAAGAGGCTCCTGCCCCTGCTCTATTAAATAATTGGAGGCAAAAAGAAGATAATATGGATAATATTTATAGGTCTTAATCCCACCTTTATAATTTATAAACATTGTCCCATCTTCGTTAATTGGAATTTTAATTTTTTTATCCAGCGATAGCCATTTGTCAGGGGTATTACCTCGTGGGATTACCTCAATTTCTTTTACCTTAAGCACATCCATAGCTACAGCCAGAGATAAGGATGGATAAAACTTGTCATTAAAATTAATCAGGGTATATGCCCGTCGCACAGGCCCATCATCATCAGGAATCATATTGATATGCCCAACCCCTTTAACGGCATCACAAAGTAGCGGTAACGGAGAGGTAACGCTGTCAAATCTTTTAATAGCCCTGAGGTTATGGGTAAATTTTATTGGCAGGGCAAATCTATTTATCCAATTCTCCTGCATTTCTTCTCCACCGGACTGAAATATATTCGAGAGATAGATATTCCCTGAGATAACGCAGCGCTGGGCCAACAACCTATCATAATCATGGTAGAAAGAATTAATAACGTCTTTTAATATCTCTGATTTTTGTGGTAGTTCGCTATCCATTATTTCATCTACCTTTATCACGGCAGATTCTATTTGCCACTTGCTTACCAGGGCACGGCTTGTTTCTGTAAAAAGAACATCTAAGGCAATTGCCTTTGCATCTTTTAAATATTTAATTACATCCCCATGAACCTCCCTTGTCCAGGGCCATCTTCCGTATAAACCCTCCATATTTTTTATAGTTTCCTCATCGATATCAATAATGACGATGTCATCTCTTGCCTCTTTGGGGTTTGTCAGCCACCTGAACCGATAATCCAGTGTTTTTTTCTCAAAGGTAGCAGAAATATCCTTAAAACAAAATGAACTTAACAAGATAATACCTAAAACAAACAAAGACAACAATACCCCTAAAAAATATTTATACCTTCTCCATAATTTACATAATTCATAAAATAGTTTCTGTCTCATTACTCTCTAATTATATCACTTAAGCAATAGGGGTGTCAATAAAAATTACACTGTTGAAATTCAGATAAATCGTAACACCCCGTGATCACGAAATAAAAAATGAGGTATTTGGGCTGGATTCTCAATCCTTAACAACGGCATTACTGCCATCTCATTAAGTAATAACCCATTAGGAACATCATCGTT
>SBAY01000171.1 GCA_005239945.1 Nitrospira sp. | reverse complement strand
CCACGAGAAAAAAATTGACAAAAAACCGCAAAAGTAATTGATCCTCAATAGGTTAAGCTACATCACCACTGTGGGTACCAGATGGAACATCCGTTGTAAATTTACAATTTACAATTTGCAATTTGCAATAAATTTATCCCCATATCTCCAATATCTCCGTATCTCCTTTTTTTACACAAGTTAGTTATTTAGGAATACCACCAAAAATAGGTATTAAACTATACTTGAAGGGGGCATAATTTACGATTCCGTATCTGTTCAGGTTCAAGGTTAGAGAGTCCACTCTTCAACCGTGAACATGGAACCCTGAACCCTGGAACTGAGAATCTAAGTCGCAAAAATCACAGATTGGGACTCTGTTGAGTATAACTTGTTAAGCCGTTCGTAATATATCCCAGACATTAAAAATCCAGTGGGCTTTTGATTTCTTTTACCATTCTGCTTGGCACACAATGGGTGTAGATCATCGTAGTTCTTACATCACTATGTCCCAAAAGCGTCTGGATTGTCCTGATGTCATAATTGGCCTGCAATAGATGAGTAGCAAAACTGTGGCGGAAGGTATGGGAGGTAACGCGTTTAGCAATCTTTGCCCGACGAACAGCATTGTAAATCGCTCCCTGAACATGAGTTTCATGAAGATGATACCGCCGAATCTCTTTTTTATCGGGGACTGATGTAAGGGACTTTTGAGGAAAAAACCACTGCCAGATAAAATCCTTTGCCGCAAAAGGATATTTCTTCTCAAGCAAATTGTCAAGAAAGACGCCTGAGTACCCTGCCTCAAGGTCATTGTCATGGAGCCTTTTGATAACCTCAATCTGTTGCATAAGTTCCGGCACAATTGTCTGTGGAAGGGAAATGGTGCGGTCCTTTTTCCCCTTGCCATGAACAGTGAGTATCCCGGCATCGAAGTTGAAATCCTTCACACGCAATTGCAGACATTCAAATAATCTGAGCCCACAGCCATAAAGTAATTTAACCACAAGCCCATAAGGATATTGAAGATGTTCCAAAACAGACTCTATCTCCTTTCGGGAAAGGACTACAGGGATATAGCTTGATTTTTTTGCCCGGGGAACATCCCTGTGTTCGCCGAAGTCTTGTTTGAGGATATGCCTGAATAAAAATAGTAGCAAATTGAATGCCTGATTCTGTGTCGAGGCAGAAACACGGCATTGAACAGCAAGAAAGATAAGGTATTCTTTGACATCAGATGATGAAAGTTCCTGTGGCGATTTGTGTTGCAGAAAATGTTGAAATTAGCGAGACCAGTACGCATAAGTTTTCAGCGTCTTTCTGGAGTAGTGCCGCATTTTGATCTCTGAGACAAGAGCGGTGATGATTAAGTCCCATTCCGGCGAATCGGATGTTACCGAATAGCCCTCTTCCCAACGACGCCACGGTTGGCGCTGAACAGGCACAGCAGATGAAGTTGACTTAGGCGGCATAGACGACGGCAATGGAACAGAGATATTTTTGGTATGCTGAGGCTTTGAGATATATGATGAAGTCGTTTCAGCATCAAAGCGAGGGGATGGTGTTTTATCCCTATGATAAAGACTGGTCGTATTAGAAGATTTCTCCATGTCAAAAGGCGTGGAAGAGGCCGGTGTCTTTACCGTCATTTTGGTATCGACACTCGCGGGCAAGGTTTCATTTTTGTCTTTGCTCTGCATTTCAAAATACAGAGATACAGCATACGCCGCCTGTTTTTGTTGAAACGAGGTCTGTCCTTTTTCCCGCAATTTCCGGATGAACAATCGTACCTGGTCAGAATGGGCTTCAGGTACCGGATATTTGGCACAGAAATTCAAAAAATATCGCAGCCATTTTTTAAATTCAAAATATTGTTTCCGGTCAATGCCCCGTTTATCGAGCACAGCTTCAAATTTTATTAAAATATCATCCGTAACAGACAGCATTGACATTGAACAGTTAACCTCCTAAAAACATAATTTGAATATTGAACAAGTTTGTTAAAATAAGATAAGTATAATGAATTTCTGATAATTTGTCAAGATATATTTAAAAATTTTCAAAAATTTATCTTGACAAATTCAAAAAATTCTGGTATTATAAGGAAAACTGTTCAATAATATGTTAGGGGCATGATGGGCAAGAATAAGACGTTATTAAGACCAAAAAAAGAAGATAAGGAGGTAAAAATAGTGCATGTGAAGGATATTCCTGAAATTGACCAATTAAGTATGCCGGAGAAGATCTTGTTAGTTGAGGATCTGTGGGACAGTATTGTTTTGGATGAATTCACCGTGCCTGTACCTAAGAGCCACATGGAGGAATTGGACAGAAGATTTAAGAGTTATAAGTCTAATCCAGGAAACCTTCTGTCTCTTGAAGAACTCCAGGTAAGGATAGAACAAAGGAAATGACATACACTCTACACTTCCTTCCTGAAGTGGAGGAAGATGTCATTGCCAGTTATGTATGGTACGAAGAGAAGGCACTTGGGCTCGGTGAGGAATTTCTTCGGGTGTTTTATGCCTGTGCTGGTGAGATTTCGCAAAATCCACTTCTTTACCCAAAGGTGTATCGCGAATACCGGCGTCGTTTGCTTAAACGATTTCCATATACCATTTACTTCAAAATGGAAGACAGCGAGATTATTATATTTGGACTCTTCCATTGTGCACGCGATCCCCGCACTATTAGAGCAAAACTGCGAGACCGAGATGAGCCTGAAAGCCCCTAACAAATCGCTGAAGCTGACGGCTGGCAAGCCCGCCGCAGCTTAGCTCTATCGTTAGGCTCATCGAATCAAGATATATTTCAATGCAAAGGAGGTTAATCATGTCTATTGTAAGTTTACCTGCCCATTTTGATGGCAGGCAAATTTGTTTAGATGAACCATTTAATATAGATATGGATACTAAATTGATTGTAACCATTCTACCAACTCTACCAACACAGAAGATCGATAACGAACATGGAGACTGGTTATTTCTATCAGGCCAAAGACTGGAAGACGCATACGGAGAAAATGAGCCTGAATATTCACCAGACTTACTCAAAGAGGTAAATCCTAACTATGAAGCAAGGTGATATAATTCTTACCCCAGTACCACAGGCTGATGGAAAAATCAAAGAAAGACCTGCAATTATTCTACGGGAAATGCCTCCTTACGGTGATTTTCTCGTCTGTGGTATAAGCACACAATTACATCAGCATGTCAAAGGTTTTGATGAGATTATTTCTCCTGCTGACGAAGATTTTAAGTCAAGTGGTTTGCTATCAAAATCTTTGATCAGACTTGGTTTTCTGGCCGTATTGCCCCGTAGTCGTATACTGGGTTCTATTGGTGCAATTTCATCTAATCGCCATAAACGTCTATTGAAAACTCTCAGCGACTATCTTGTTGGCAATTTCACAATGAATAATACAGACTAAAAGTCTAACCCGTCGCTGCACCTAACTGCGGGGGATGGTGCCGTGATTGAGGTTTTGTGGTTTATTAAGTTCTTATCTTGCTAAAAAAGTTTTGTGGTAATTCTCCCCGCAGTAGGTGAGCTTTATCGTTAGATGAAAGAAAAATAGGAGGTTGCTATGATACAAACCAAATACACAGCAATAACAAAAAAAGAAAGTGATTGGTGGATTGGGTGGATAGAGGAAGTGCCTGGTGTGAATTGTCAAGAACGGACGCATGAAGAATTGATGAAAAGCCTCGCTATAACATTGAAAGAAGCTTTGGAATTTAACCGACAGGATGCTATTGCAGCAGCGAAACAGAGTTACAGGGAAGAACCGGTTTTTGTATGAAAAGACAGGAGTTTTTGAAATATTTGAGACAGCATGGATGTTCATTGATCCGTGAAGGTGCAAGTCATTCTTGGTGGGGTAATCCATTGGAAAACAAGCGATCATCTGTTCCCCGACATACAGAAATAGATAATGATTTGGCGAATAAAATTTGTAAGGATTTAGGTATTCCTAAAATAAAGTGAATTTATCTAACCCGTCGCTGAAGCTAACTGTGGGGATTGGGGCGTGTTTGAGATAGTTTTGTGGTTTATTAAAGTTTTATTTTGTTTACAGGGTTTGGTGGTAATTCCCCCGCAGTAGCTTATCTTTTTCGTTAGGCTGCTTGGAGGTAAAATCATGGGAAAGATCAATTATGTTATAGAACTCGAGATTTTCGAGGCTGGTGGTTGCGAAGTTCATAGAGTAGGTGAAAAATTCAGGTATCCAGAAGATATGGGTAAAATTTGTCCTTGGTTATTAGACAGCATAAATAGTGTAGTTCGTGTTCTACAGTTCGGAGGTACCCTGCCTTGGAGATATGAGAGAAATACGCCTTATGAAAAGGAAATTGATCCAGAAGGAATTACAACCGAATTTGTCCGCTGTCCAGATCCAACCTCTTCAAGTGTAGTTGTAAAAATCACAAGAAGGAAACTTGATGAACCAAAAGAGGTCGGATGGGCTTAAGCCGGTCGTTTTTTGAAGAAGAGGGTCAAGTCTTCATTTTTCATTTAAGAAAAGAGTCTAACCCATCGTTACACCTGACGGCGGGGAATGGGTGCCATGATTGAGGTTTTGTGGTTTATCAAAGTTTTGTCTTGCTCATAAAGTTTAGTGGCAGTTCTCCCCGCAGTAGGTGAGCTTATCGTTAGGATTCATAATATTGACTTCTGTATTAGTAATAATAGGGATTGAGAACAAATTCCCCTCGAAAATGCCCCGGACAAAGTTCTCTTTAGTTTTACAAAAGTTAATAATGAGGAAATACGGAGATACATCTTTATTTAGATGATGGAATAGATGATGGAATAAGTGTATAATTTGGTGGATATGTGGTATAATAATTTTGGGAGACGGAAGCAGCCATTGCAACATCGCTGCTTTGGTTCTGCGTGTAGCCCCTTCCGCTTGGTACACGGGGTTCGACTCCCTACTGTTCTGTCTCAAAGGGCCAGCGACAACGCACCAATTTGACAGTCTTGTAGGTTCAAACCTCCACTGTCAATTTGGGGCTCTTTGAGATGGGACATTTGCTTTAGGAGGTGAGAAATGCAATATTTGATTCTTGTTGTCTTGGCGGTAGTTGTGGTAATCATTTTCAAATTGACCATCAAGCGTATTACAATACTTGAATATGAGAAAGGTTTGAAGTACGTTCGGGGTAAGTTCAGGAAAATAGTTGAGCCTGGTCAGTACTGGTATCTTCCATTCTTCTCCATGATTCAGAAAGTTGATATCAGACCTTGTTTTGTCTCGATCACGGGCCAAGAGGTACTCAGTTCTGATGGTGTTACACTCAAACTCAGTCTTGCAGCAAATTATCAGGTTTCCGACCCAAATACGGCTATAAACAAAGTACAGAACTATCAAGAAGCCCTGTATCTTGAGTTGCAATTGGCTCTCAGGCAGATTGTGAGCTCTGCGAACATAGACACGATACTTGAGAACAGGAACGATTTGTCCAAGAAACTGATGGAGATGACTGAGACGCGAATTCAGGAACTTGGCCTCAAACTTATCTCTGTCAACTTGAAAGACATAATGTTTCCTGGTCAACTAAAACAGATCTTTGCCCAGGTAGTAAAGGCACGAAAAGAAGGTCTCGCTGCTTTAGAAAAGGCCCGTGGCGAAACAGCAGCTCTTCGGAATTTAGCCAATGCGGCAAAGATGATTGAATCGAATCCAAGTCTTATGCAACTTCGTCTCCTCCAATCACTTGGTGAGTCATCAGGAAACACATTGATCCTGGGGATGCCAGCTCAGTCAACAGTGTTCCCGGTGAAGATCATAAATACCCACGAGGTCAAAAGCAAAGAGATACCAGAAGATATTCAAGAGGAATCCTAACCAATCGCTGAAGCTGACGGCGGGCAAGCCCGCCGCAGCTTAGCTCAATCGTTATACATACGAGAGAAAGTAGATGAATAAACGCAAATTGTTACAAAAATTGTTGTCTGGTTCAAAGACGAAGAATGGGGTCACCTATGAAAAGGGTTTGTCAAGTAAAAAATAGCTTCTTTATAAAAAATTTTTATTGACAGAAGCCAGTAATTAGTAGTAAACTTATAAATATCCCTTTGCTTCTTCTTTTAGCCCGACGAAGTTGT
>SBAY01000039.1 GCA_005239945.1 Nitrospira sp. | reverse complement strand
TGTCGGAAAGCCGTGTGCGGGAAAACCGCACGCACGGTTTGATGAGGGGGGCAGATGAAACGAATGATAGTTCAGGGATTCTGCCTCTACTCTACTGGTAAAAATATTGGGCCATCATATCAATGAAAGGGAGTTGCAAAGAGCAGTTTATGGTGCTGCTCGTAGTGTTGGTCTTTCTAAACCAGTCAGTCCTCATACATTTCGACACAGCTTTGCCACTCACTTGCTGGAAGCAGGTTATGACATCCGAATGATAAAGCTAAGCTACTGCGGGAGGAATTACCACAAAACTTTATTAGCAAGATAAAAGCTTAATAAACCATAAAACTATCTCAATCACGCCCCATCCCCCGCAGTTAGGTGCAGCGATGGATTAGGCTCTTTGGCCCAATACACCGTCCCTTTTTCAAATTGTTTAGCACTTTCTGCACCACCGTCCCCTATTTGTCCCCCTCGTTGATTCATTTTCACCTCATCGACTAACGCCCGAGCTCAGCCGCCAAGCGAAGCGAGGTCTGCTGCAGCAATGGGTTAGACAGATTATTACTCCACTATTTCTCCGTAATCTACCTCGATCCCATTCTTAATCTTCTTGTAATATATGATCTTAACACCTATATCTTCTCGAAGGGCTGCTTTAACTTTATATGTATCAGGCTTTATAGAGACAGGGATGTTGCCTATATACCCATCAATTCCTTTTGATTCTTCTCCAAACTCTGAGAGATGATAATCAGCCTTAATTATCTCTGCTCCCTTCTTTAATATCGCCTCTTGAAACCTCAATCCCATAAATGTCTTGACCACTACCAAATCTTTCACCCATTCTTCAATCATCTTTCTATCAATCTTGTCTATTGCACTCCTCAAATTCTTTACCATCTGCAATACTCTTTCAGTTGCAGTCCTAATTGTATTAGGTTTTTGCTCAATATACCATCTTTCCCATTCAGCCAAAGTCTTTCCACTAAAATGTTTGATAAGTTCACTCATTTGACCGACAATCTTGGGTCTTGTTCCTTGGGCATTTTGATTTGCCAAGTTTAAGAGTTAAGTCGTATACTTGGGAAACTCAGGAGTTTCTATATCTAAATATCTTCTAATCTCTTCATTGCTGAGCTTTACCTTCATCTGTTCTCCTTGTTTTGAGCAAATAGACTGAGAAATTTAGTTTTCATTTTGTAATTAAATGTTGTATCTACTTCTACTAATCCCTTCTTAATCAAGTGGGCATTCACAAAGGTTTTATTCTTTAAATAGAGATAGCAAAGCAAAGTGTTATCTTTATCATACTTTCTCTCATCAAATTTTAAAAATACTCCTTGTCCCTTGGTTAGCTCTTCTAAAAATTCAATAGCTTCAGTAGTCTTTCTACCATTTGGTTTTATGCCAATGAGGTGTATCTTGGCTCCTGTGTCTAATAACAATTCTGAGGGAGAGAGGACTTTTTTTATAGTGTAGTATCTTTCTTTATCTTTTTCCCTTCCGTCAATCCGTGAACCAAATCTTAAGAGTTTTGGATCAATCTTACGTTCGAATGCTACTGGATCCTTAAAAATATAAGGGAGATTATCAATCTCTTCAGTCCAATTTACACCATTCAGTGGCTGTTTAATAATATTAACTCTTTCTTCCTGTTCAAAAATTCCTATATTCTCCATTAACCTCTTCTTTATAATAGTTAAATAGTCCTCATTAATTTCATAACCTATTGAATTTCTTGAGAGTTTAAGGGCAGAAACTGTTGTTGTTGCACTCCCAAGGAATGGATCAAGTACAGTATCTCCAACAAAGCTAAACATTTTAATCAACCTTTTTGGCAACTCTTCTGGGAAAGGAGCTATATGCTTATCTTGCTTTTCCCCACTGAAGTTCCAGTGTCCATAAAAATATTCATTCCATTCTTCTTGAGAAAGCCTTGATTTTTCCTTTATCTCTTTTGATACTTTAGGGGATTCCCCTAACTTTTTGAATATCATGATAAACTCATAATCCAATTTGATAATACCATTTCTTGGATAAGGGAAAGAACCCATTACTGTCGCTCCACCTGTGGTGTTACAAGTAGTCACTTTCTGCCAGATGATCGCCCCCATATAATCAAAACCAATAGTCTCACAAAATTTAATAATCTCTGTGCGAATAGGAATGATCTTATATCTGCCATAATAAACAGAACGAGCAAATTGATCACCAATATTGATACAAAGTCGGCATCCTTTATGAAGAACACGATGGCACTCTTTCCAGACCAAATTGAGATTGTTGATGTAGTCTTCATAACTATCATTATAACCAATCTGTTCTTTTGGGCCATAGTCCTTCAGCTGCCAATATGGAGGAGAAGTGATAATTAAATGGACAGATTCATCCTTTACTTCCCTCATTTTCCTTGAATCACCGAGTATTACCTTATGCCAACTCATCTTTCCCACCCTTAACCCTTAATCTTTAGCCATCTTCCTTATTATTTCACCTTTCTGTCTAACGACTGAGCTAAGCTGCGGCGGGCTTGCCCGCCGTCAGCTTCAGCGATTGGTTAGCCAGTCCCTTTCTTAATCTGCTCAAGCCCCTCTTGCAAGATACGTTTGGTTTCTTCTCTATCATACTCCGTTTCTTCACGCAATTCCTCTGAGTAATCAGAAAGCTGTTTCTTTTCCATATCCAGGCAAAAGCCAAAATCGGCTGCACGATAACAAATTTGCGTTATCAGTCTTTCTATCGAAGCTTTGTCTTTTAATCCTTCCTCAACAGCGTGCTGGATAGAGTGGCGTATCCCACGCCGAAAAGCCTCTGCAGGTGTCGGGGCATCAACAATCTCTTTAGCCTCTCGGTATTTCCGCTGCCAAAGTTCGACCTTTTCTTCTGATATTTCTATAGCTTGGGCTAAACGTGACGAATGCCAACCTTCTTGCTCGGACCTTTTCATAATATCTACATCGTCTGGCATCAATTTATCGAAACGGACATTACCGATACCAAGATGGTTTTCATAGTGAGCGTAGCTGTAACCGAAAAGTTCAGCAGCTATCATTTGTTTCCGTGTTAATGGACACATTGTTTTCTCCTTACCTGCTTCTATCGTGCTTTGGTTTTCGCATCAAAGCTGGCTAACGACAGATTGTGTAAAAAGTCATTTTAATCTTATGAGAATAGGGTAAAATAATTGGATTTAATACTTAATTTTTGTTCTTGACACATACTTTG
>SBAY01000148.1 GCA_005239945.1 Nitrospira sp. | reverse complement strand
AATGTTTTGTGAACGGAAAGTTCAGGGTAGCATAACTTACCCATAAATTTTACACGCACCCAATCCAATAAAAATCTTGACTTTTACCTAAAAATGTGGTATGATTTCCTTGAAGTTAAGGGATTTATGGTGGGAAAAATAATCTCAACCCTAATAAATCTCAAAATAATTCTTCTTCCAGAAATTTACCTTGGGGAAGTATATTCACAATAAATTTTTTATTAATCGACATGAAATCTACTTCATAAAGTGGTTTTTTTCCATCAATAGAGAACACCTTAACTGCAGTAAGGGCGAGATGGTCCTTGGCGCCAGCATTTAATTCATCTAATATTCGAGCATCCTTATAGGTATACATCGTTCCTTCTATTCGGTGTATTGGGGTGAACATGATAACAGGGACCTGGGCTTTTTCTACCCACATTTTAACATCACTCCTTCTTTTTAGATTTTGGTATTAGTTTATCAAATTATTTTAATATTGTCAACAAAAATTTGTAGGAGAAAGGGTTCAAGGGGTTAAGGGTAAGAGAGAGAAACTTTTTCTCTTACCCTTAACCACTTGAACCCTTAAATAATGGAAATGAAAAGGTATTTAACCTATGCCTTAATATTAATTGGTTTTACCTCTACATTAGCCCAGGTACTGCTAATGCGGGAGTTATCTGTAGTCTTTTATGGGAATGAACTATCATTTGGGGTGATTTTGGCCGGTTGGTTATTCTGGACAGCCGTAGGAAGCTCACTCTTAAGTTACTTTGTCGATAGATTAAGAAAACCTATCCAGATTTTTGTTTTCCTGCAAATACTTCTTGTACTCACCATCTTTGCGGAGATATTCTTAACCAGGGATATCCGCCATGCTTTAGGGATTGGACATGGGGTAATGCTTGGGTTAGTTCCTATGCTTCTAAGTTGTTTCCTTGTGCCTGCTCCTTTTTGTATTATCAGTGGATTTCTCTGGACACTTGGTTGCAAGATATACACTGAAGAGAAAAAAGAAATAACTCCACAAATAGGCAAGGTCTATATCTATGATGGGTTAGGTGATATTTTAGCCGGGGTTATCTTTACCTATTCTCTTGTCTATTTCTTTCACCCTTTTGAGACCCTTTTTTATCTTTTTATTCTTAACTTAAGTATTTGTCTTTTAATTATTAAGGAGAGTAACCATTTTGGTAAATGGTCAATTTCCCTTTCCCTGTTTGCCCTGTTATTTTTAATTACGGTAGGTGTTTCCCTGGCCGTGCCAGATTACCTCCAGCAATTTTCTCAGAAACTTCAATGGAGGGGATATAATCTGGTTATGAGCAAAGACTCTATTTATGGGAATATAGCTCTTACCCGTGAGGGAAATCAATATTCATTCTATGAAAGTGGACTGCCTGTTTTTTCAGTACCGGATAAAGCCTCATCAGAACAACTTATTCATCTCCCTATGGTTATGCATCCTGACCCAAAACATATCCTGATTATTGGTCATGGGGTATCTGGTGGATTAACCGAAATTCTTAAACACCCCAAAACTAAGGTTGATTATGTCGAATTAGACCCGATGATTATTGATTTGGCTAAAAAATACCTGTCACAAGAGGACTTAGCCAGTCTAAATAAATGCCAGGTACATCTGATGGATGGGAGATTATTTGTTAAAAGAGCAGATAAAAAATTCGATTTAATTATGATGAATCTACCTGACCCGGCTACGGCACAATTAAATAGATTCTACACTAAGGAATTCTTTAAGGAAATCAAGGGTATCTTAAATCCAGATGGGGTTTTTGCCCTCGGCTTAACCTCTGATGAAAATTATTTAAGTGAGGAGTTGAAAAATTTTAATGGTTGTATCTATAAAACATTGAAAGAGGAGTTTATCTCTGTGGTTATTGTCCCTGGTTCTCATCTAGTTCTCTTTGCCAGCCCAAAACAGGGAATCCTTACCTATGATACGGAACTCTTGGGTCAAAGATTTATGGACAGAAAGATACAAACTACCTATCTTGATAAATATTATTTCTCCTATCGATTATTTCCGGAAAGAATTATCTTTGTTAAAAAGGCACTTGAAACCTACAAAGGCCCTGCCAATACAGATTTTTATCCCCGGGCATATTTTTATTATTTGGTGTTTTGGGCAACACAGTTTTATCCATCTGTAAAAATATTTTTTAATTGGTGTTCAAAGATAAATTTATTGGACATAACTACCTTAATCGTTATCCTGTTCATCGGATACCTACTCATTAATAAAAAAAGGGTTTTAGGGAGGCAAGCACCTATTCCTATAGCCATTATAACTACCGGTTATATAAGTTTAGCCTTAGAGATAATTTTAATCTTTGGGTTTCAGGTGTTGTATGGATATATCTATCATCGAATCGGGATGATAATTGCCTCATTTATGATTGGTTTAGTTTTGGGCACCCTATGGATGAATCAAAGATTGGGAAATAATACATCCACTGGGATACCCACCCTAGCTAAAATAGAATTTTGTTGTCTGAGCTATTCATTTATCCTTCCGGTAATATTCCTCCTCATTTCTAATTTAAAGACCCAAACAGAAATATTCTTTGGGATAGAGCTATTATTTCCGATTTTGACTATGCTCACAGGCTTTTTTGTTGGGGCTGAATTTCCCTTAGGCAATAAACTCTATCTTGGAGATTCTCATCAGGTAGGTAAGGTAGCCGGGTTGCTCTATGGATTTGATTTGTTTGGAGCATGTGTGGGTGGATTATTATCCACGATTATCTTTATCCCTATCTTAGGGGTATTTCAAACCTGCTTTATTTGTGGTCTGCTTAAATTGGCATCTTTTATATTGATTTTGAGATTATGGAAAAAGGGGTAATCACCAATACTGTTCGGAATGCCAAATCATATTAAAATACTTACAAAATATTGAATGTAGAATGTAGAATAATGAATGTAGAATGTAGAAGTAATACTAATACTTCTACATTTTACATTCTACATTCAATATTCTACATTCGATATTCAATACCATATATTTGTAATTCCCCCTTAATAAAGGGAGGGGTAGGGGGGTTGTCTCTCTTTTTCTGTTTAACATAATTTAGCATTCCGAACAGTATTGAGTAATCACTCAATCACAGACTGATTACTAAAACTATTTGCTAACCCCAATTTTGTAGAGAAATTGGGCCCTTTTGCCTTCTTGAGGCAGGATGGCTTCAGCGACCAGGATTGACTTTTCATATTCCTTGTTTTTAAAGGCATTCAGGATGGCCTCTTCCTTTATCCCAACAATTACACCCTTTTCTTTTAAGGCAGTTAATACCGTCTCCGGTGTAACCATTAATTCCCCTCGCCCTGGTGGAATAATAGTAAAGAAGGCCTTAAGTCCATCGTCGGATATATCGATTTTAATCTTACCGCCAATATCTTCAGTAAATTGCATTATACCGATTTTTACCGTTGTTTTTACCTTTGAGTTGCAGGCCTCTAAAACCTTAGTGGAATCCACCCCCATAAATCCATTTTTTGAGATTTCGGCTAAGATATCCTCTGGTTTTATTCTTTTGCCTGCTCCGCGGTGTGGGGTGATATGAAGATATAAGCCATCTGGTTTATTATCTAATTCAAAAGAGCCATCCCTGGGAGGGCCATACATCTCTTCCCACTCCTTTTTCCAGGGGCCAAATACCCCTTTAGGAAAGATACGCAATAACGGTTGTTCCTTAGGAAGCATTTCCCCCTCTAACTCTGCCGCAGGTATACCGAGTAGTTCGGCGCCTTTTCTTTTCCCTTCTTCTAATGAGGAGGCATAAACAACGACCGATGGTGGGAATTTAGGTTTTTCTGTTTCTTTCAAGTCCTTTATTTCTTGTTGGATAACAGGTGGTCTTTTGGTCAGGTCGAGATTGGGTTCTTCATAATCAGAGGTAGTTATTCCAGACAAATTTGCGTTAAGGGTTAGTCGTTTAAGGGTGCGTTTAACCGGCATATTTCTTCTGCCTAACATCATACTAACCTTAGGGAAGATAATCCCATAACAGCTGATTTTCCCTCCCTGGGCAACGCTTACGGTTGTTTGGACCGAGACTTTTTCTGTGCCGATAGACATAGCATTTATTTCTTTTTGTGCCTGGAGGGTGCCGCCAACAATAAAACCTCGTTTGCCTTTACAGATAATGCGTTGTGCCTTGACGGTACAGTTAGTTATACCTTCTTCTACAACCAGGCACCCTTTTGTTTCTATGTTAGAATTTTTGACTGATTTAGCCGTAATATTACCTAAGGCAGTAATCGTTCCAATGATAATATCTTGTTTTATATCGACATTTCCACCTGAGTTTATCTCCCCGTCATTAATCCCGCCACCAATGTTGACATCGCCAGAGGCATTGATTTTAAATTTATTTCCTAATGAACCGGTTACATTTATAATTCCATCAAATTCTATATTTTCATTTAGATCACCCTCAATATCAAATACCTGTTCTACCTCGGCTTGATTATCCGTCCAGACGACCCTGCCAAAGGATGAGGCGAAAAGTTTTAAGTTATCGTCTGATAAAAAGGTATTTTTGCCTAAGGTAAGTCTGAAGTCTTCTCCAGATTTGGCTGGAATCTTATTTCCCAGAACCGTAGTCCCTGGATTTCCATATCCGGCTGGTATCTTGACGGCTAATAATTGACCGGGGATGGCATAACTATCGATTATCTCCCTACCATCCTTAATGCCCATCTGATAATTAAGATAGGCAGATTTACCAGGGACTGGTAAAATATGCTCGGCCACCTCAATAGGAATATTAAATTCTGCCTTGTTCAATGCCTCAATAACTCGTTCTTTCCTGACCATGGTCGGCACAACATCTTTTTCCTTTAAAGCCGTGATAACATCATCTAATTTCATCATCATTCCTCCTAACTTTGGTGGGATGATAGTCACGGAGGCCTTACTTTCATCCTTAGCTACCGTAACCTCTACCGTTCCTTTGATATATTGTCTTGAGCCTATTTTCATAGGTTCTTTTATTCGTTTTGTGCAGGCCTCTTCTACCTTTTCTTTTTCGATATTTGTAAATTCATTCTCTTCACATTTTTTTAAGATATCTTCTGGTGTAACCTTTTTCCCTTCGCCGCGATGATGGATAATCATGATATAAAGTCCATCAGCCCGGTTATCAAAGGAAAATGAACCATCTACCGCAGGCCCGTATAGTTCATCCCAGCGCTCACTCCAGGGACCAATAACATTGGCTTTAAATACCCTGAGAATAATACCCCTTGAGGTGTCTTTGGGTATTAGTTTGTAAGCTACCTCTGTATATGGCAAATCCAACAATTCCGCCCCACGCCTTTTCCCTTCCTCGACAGAGGCGGCGGATAAAATTATGGAGTGAGGAAAATCCCTCTTCAGAGACATTTTATCGAAAGTAATAACCTCTACTGGTGCGGGTTCTATATGGGGAGGTTCATAAGGGATAGTCGTTACCCCAGTTAGTTCTATTTTAAAGGTAACCTTTTTTGCCGGTTTCTTAGAAATCATAGTTCTTCTGCCAAGCATCATTTTTACTTTAGGATAAAGGGTGCCTAAAATAGAGAGCTTGCCTCCCTGTCCCACATTTATTTCGGTTGCCACCGAGGCTTTTTCACTGCCAATAGCCATTGCCGAGAGCTCTTTCTTGGCAGAAATGGCTCCACCGATGATTATTCCCTTTCGTCCGGAACAGATGACTCGATAACCGGATACCTTGCAGCCGAGCAATTCCCCTTCTAAGAGGATATTACCTTTTGCCTCTAATGTTGATTCTTTAACTGAAGGGGCTTTAATATCTTCGGCGGCAATAACATTTGACTTTCTAACCTCCTGGCCTATTTCTACAGAGCCGCCTGATTTTATTTCTGCCTCAGTAACCGAGCCGGCAATACTAATATCACCCTTCGCATGTACCTTAAATTTCTCCCCTACACTGCCGCTAATTTTTACCCTGCCATCAAAATCAATATCCTCATCTACATCCCCTGTAATCTCAATCTCTTCCTCTACATCCAGACGATGTCCTTTCCATCTAACCTTTCCAAATGCCGCAGAATAAATCCGCAGCCCATCTTCAGCGGTATAGGTATTTTTTCCAAGGATGACAGGGATATCTTCTCCTCTGGTTGGGGCTAACTCCTGCCCTGTAACCGTGAAACCGGGTTTGCCGACAGAAGGGGGGTGTTTAACGGCTAAAAGTTGGCCGGGAATAGCTTCATCCCCCAATAATTCTTGCTCCCAATCCTCTGTCCCAAATTGATAAGAGAGGTCTTGTTCCATCAAAATTCTCCCAAAGAAATATAGGTATTATAAGTCCTATAGGTTCTATTCCTTTATTGTAATTTCCTTCAGTCGATAATATAAATCCTGGCGAAAGGTTTTTGCACGCACCATTTCTTCTAAATCTTCCTTGGATGCGGCTATAACTCGGACATCCAATTTTATCTTTACCTCATTGTCGCTTCGACAGAATTCGTTATCGGCAAGTGCCTTAAAGAGCATTGCCTGGTTGGGCAGGTCAAGTTGGTCAATATTATTCAAAAATAGCGTGCCTTGATTTGCCTGCTCCAATTTGCTTAAGCGTGAAGAACAACCCCATAACTCATCAGGAGGACTAACGGCACAATCTACCTCAACAAATGGTTTACCCCTTTTATTGCTTTGCAGGTGAATCATGTGGGGAACCAACGCTCTGTCCGTTTCCTGGCCACCTTGAATTAAGACATTAAAATTCGTCCCGGCGGCTCTGGAAATCTTCTGGCGTAATTCCTCAATCTCCTTCCCCACGCCTTTTAAGTCATAGACTTTATTTAGCATGGAGAGAAAATTTTCATTTTCTTGTTTCAGACGGTTATTCTCCTTCTCTAATATTCGTAAATTCAAGGCATTTCTAACCGTAACCAAGATTTTTCCCTTTATCAAGGGCTTTTCGATAAAATCAATCGCCCCATTTTTAAGACAATCCCCTGCGGTTTCTATATCTCCATGCCCGGAAATCATAATAATCGGCAGATTTTCTTTAATAGACAAAATCTCTTTCAACAGCTCAGGACCTTTTATTTTAGGCAGCCAGACATCTAAGATAACTAAATCTATCTTAAGTTCCTTTATCTTTTGTAATGCCTCTTCCCCATCTCTGGCACTAACCACGATATAGCCGTCATCTTCCAGAATCATGGCCAATGACTCGCGAATACCCCGTTCATCATCGACAACCAATACCTTTGACTGAATCATTTTTAAATTCTCCCTGGCCTTATTATAACATTTATGGTATAATTTTTCAAGAGAAATTTTGGAGGGTGTAATTTTAAGATTTTTCCCCACAGAG
This sequence comes from Nitrospira sp., assembly GCA_005239945.1. Classification (GTDB taxonomy): domain Bacteria; phylum UBA9089; class CG2-30-40-21; order CG2-30-40-21; family SBAY01; genus SBAY01. The sequence goes on along the minus strand of SBAY01000148.1, from coordinate 105 downwards.
AACACGGAGAACACAGCGCAGCAGAGCCGCAACCAAATCCCAACCTAACGGTTGGAAAAGGAGGTTTATCGCTTTAGCCACACCAAGGTATGTCTTTAAAACCTT
>SBAY01000046.1 GCA_005239945.1 Nitrospira sp. | reverse complement strand
GTGGGTAAGGAGGTTTTCTTTGGGAGCCGTGTGCGGGAAATCTGCACGCACGGTTCTGCGGAGGGGCGTGAGGGAGTAATCCCTCCGTCTACTCCACAAAGAGGCCCGACTGGCCAGCTTTGAGGAAGTAATAGAAGGAGAAGGATTGTTTGAAGAGGGAAAAGAGGAGTGTGTTATCGGCTGTGAAATGCAGAAATCCCTTGGTGCAAAGACAGGAGATTATCTTACTATCCTTACTACTACACCCTCAGGGATGATGAATGCAGTCGATATTAAGCTGGTTGGGATAGCCAGAAGTGGTGCTAAAGATTATGACTCGGTATTTGTAAAGATTCCACTTGGTGTAGTTCAACGACTCTTTCTTACTACTGAGGTAGAGCAAATAGTTATACTTTTAGATAAAACAGAACATACCGAAGAGGTAGCACAGCGGCTTAATCTTCTTTTTAAAGAAAAAGGGTTGGATTTGGAACTTAAAACCTGGAGTGAACTGGCTCCGTTTTATCACGCTGTAGTCAGGTTATACAATGGAATATTCGGGGTAGTAAAGGTTATTATTGCTATTATTGTCCTGTTCAGTATAGCCAACACTATGACCATGTCTGTCTTTGAACGGGTAAAAGAGATAGGAACACTGAGAGCAATTGGAACAAAGAAAAGTGGTATTCTGAAGCTTTTCCTCTGGGAGGGATTTCTGATTGGGGTGTTTGGGGCAGTGTTGGGAACGCTTACAGGGGTTTTAGTAGCCCAGGGAATAAATCTTTGCGGTGGAATTTATATCCCACCACCGCCAGCTATGACCAAGGGATATAATGCCCTCATTCTGATTGTCCCGGGTGTGTTGTGGTACTCTTTCCTGTCCACGGTAGTGGTTTCTACCATCTCCGCATTTTACCCGGCTATGCGGGCTACAAGATTGAGTATAGTTGAATCTCTGGGGCATAATTAAAGAGGTGGAATGATGCGTAAGGTTATTCTTTTACTTTTAATATTTATAGCCACGGATACATTTGCTCTTACCCCTGCTGAAATCCTAAAGAGGGTTGATGAAATAAGGGCTCCAGGGGATACCTTTACCTTTGATTTGAAGCTCACTTATAAAAAAGAAGGCAAAGAAGATATTATTCAAAAATTTACTGTTCGGGTAAAGGATGCGGATAAAAGTCTGGTAAAATTCACCTATCCTGCGGAAAACAAAGGTCGGCTTTTTCTGATGGTTGGCAATAATATGTGGATATATATTCCTGGTACCCGCGCACCTATCAGGATTTCTCCCCAACAGCGTTTATTGGGTCAAATCTCTAATGGGGATGTAGCCAGGGTGGTTTATTCTCTGGACTATAATGCCAAATTATTAGGAGAAGAAAAAATAGATAAAAGCCAGTGCCTCAAACTTGAGCTAACCCAAAAAAGCAAGCAGGCAGTTTATAGTAGAATTATCCTCTGGGCTGAGACAAAAAGTTTTAAGCCAATTAAGGCTGAATTTTATACTGCCTCAGGTAAGCTTCTAAAAACTGCCTTTTATAAAGGATACACTGAAGTTTTAGGAAAAGAAAGGCCATTAGTTTCGGAGATTTACGATGAACTGCGTAAGGGTGAATATTCAATAATGGAATATAGTAATATGAAAGTAGTCGATACCCCTGCTGCCTTCTTTCAAAAAACCTATTTAGAACATATTCGATAAAAGGTAACTTTATGAGAAAAATATTACTGATTGCTCTATCAGTTTCGGCTTTATTTCCGTTGTATGTGAATGCTTCGGAGAATGTTAGGCTTGAGTTTCGTGGAGAATTTATTAATCAAACAACTTATTATCAACTAAAGGATGATACCCTTTTAAACCCTGACTCTAAACTTACTTCGTTTCCAAAGTGGGAAAATAAACTTTATAATGATTCTTCTATTAACCTTACCTATAAAGAATGGCTTAAATTGAGGATAAAGTCTCGACCTGTGTGGACTATTAGTGATGAAGATGGGGGAAGCCTCAAAAATTATGTAGATGATGCCTACCTTGATATAAAGATTGGAGAGACATCTTTTCTAACTTTTGGTAAGGAAAATCTTCAGGAAGGTGTTGGTTTAAGCTTTAATCCAACAGATTTTTTATCTGAAGGAAAGGATGTGGATTACTCTCAACGAGAAGAAGAACGAAAACAGGATAGAGAAGGGGATTATTTAGTGCGATTTGAGACAATAGGGGAGAAGATAACCTTTTCCTGCCTTGTTGCCCCAAAGATAGGCAATTTACAGGAAGAAGACAGCCGACAATTGTTGAGGCTATATTTTCTTATAGGCGATGCAGATGTTGCTCTTTCTTACTTCTATGGGGAGTACCCAAAGTTAGGAGTTAACCTTTCGGGCATAATAGGGAACAATATTGAACTTCATACAGAAATTGCCTTAAGTAAAGGAAGTGAAAGAGAGTTTTTAAAAAAGAAAAAGGAAGTTGGTCCGCCAAACTCTGGTGTTTATGAATATGAGGCTTATAACCCTCCTGATAAAAAGGACATCTTTGTCAGGTCAATAATAGGTGGGCATTATACCTCTGCGAACAAAACAAATCTTATTGTCGAATACTTTTTTAATGAGGATGGTTACAGCAATTCAGAGTGGGATGAGTTTATAGAGATGGTAAAGGATGCCAACGCTAAGTTCAAAAATCCTCCTGTAGGCTTTTCCGAAGGTATTTTTAAGGAAAATTTGCGGATAGCCAATTCCCTGATGACCTTTCGATTCTTGCGTAAAAACTATCTTTTTTTCAGGTTAAGCAATCCAGAGCTTTTTGATTACTATGACAGCCAGTTGTCTTTACTTTTTAATGCTGATGATGGAAGTTGGGTAATTATGCCTTCGGTAGATTACAAGAAATTTCAGGACCTGATTATTAGATTTGGACTTAACTGGTTTGGTGGAGATTCTCAATCTGAATTTGGATTGGTTCCCCAGGATAGCGAACTTCGACTGGTAGCAAAATACTTTTTTTAGGAGAAAATAGATGGGAATGGTACAGGATAGAGTGGCAATAGTTACTGGGCATCAAGAGGAATAGGTATAGCCATAGCCCTCAAACTCGCAGAGGAAGGGGCTAAGGTAGTTATTAATTATAGCTGGTCCTTTTTACTTTTCTCTCAATCTATTAGGTATCTGTCTTTAATCTCATAACTAATCCAGAAGCCTATCCAATTAAAACTCCCCTTTTCTTTGGATAATTTCTTTATATAAATTATCACTAATCCAGAATTCTGCTTCCCGAAGTCGATCCATGTAAGACTTTACATTAGCTATTATTCCGAGTTTCTTAGCATCTATAAGAACACCAATTGTACCAATTATATTAAGTCCCATATGATTCCCCATTCTTCTGGCTGCAACTTCATCTAAAATAGTCAAATCTGCGTTCAATTCTATAGCTACTACAATTGTTCCAGCTTCTCCAGGATCAAGATCAATCTGAAGTATCTGAAAAGTAGTCATCTCTTTGATCTCTTTCTTTTGAATCCATTCACCAGTTCTTATCTCCCTGGCTCCTGGCATATCCTTTCCATCCACTACTATTTCATTATACACTGGTGCAGATACATAGATAAGACCATAGAGTTGCTGAAGTATCTCCAATTCCCTTATCCTTGCCAATCCAATAAGGGCTCTTGAATTCACAACAACAATCATATTTATCCCTTATCCTTTCTTAATTTTTCTAAAGTTACCATATCATCTTCAAAGTCTTCTAATGTATAATGAAGAGATACTTTTTGACTGGCAAGTAATGACATGAACTTCCATTTTGGCAGCCCGGTTAATTCACATGCCTTTCCAAAAGACAGAATTCCCTTTTCAAAAAGATGTACAGCTAATTCCTTGGTAAGTTCAGCAGCAGCATCCCTCTGCCTTATCTTAGCCGCTACCAGTACATCTGTAGGCACTTGCAGCTTAACCATTACTGTATCCATCCTTTCACCTCCAGAATTATTAAACTCTCAACCAATTTACGCATGCTCTTTATTCTACCAGATTAATCTTTGCCTGTCAAACAAAAATTAAACTTTTATGATATGTAACTTACTCTGGAGTTTCGTGAATTTATTCAATAAGAATCACGAAATCACGAAAGTATGAAAGCACGAAAAAATCTATATTCCTTATTCCTTTTCGTATTTTCTTGAATTTCGAGTTTTCGTGTTTATAATTTTTGGCAACTTAGGGTTTAACCTTAACATAGCAATAATTGGTGTCCCTTGTGTTTTTAAGGGATTTTAACCCACTAAAAATCACGAAAGTCCAGTTACTTAGAACCTATCCGAAAAACCAATGGATGCCTCAACTTGGTTTATGGAAAATGCCCCGAACAAGTTCGGACTTCCAACTTTTCGAATAGGTTCTTAGCCGTATTAGGCTTAAATCTCTTGCCTTCCTAATGAAATCCTGAAGGATTAACTCCGTCAGCTTAGATTTTGGTTCGGATTTTAGGCTTTAGCCTTTCATTCGGAATTCAGACTTTAGTCTTTCATTAAAGAGTCCTGGCGCAGCGAAATCCCACATTACCGTAACAGTTGTCTGGGATGATGCTGTCGCGGTAAGAGCATCTCGCGTAGTCTTGAAAGTTGCCCCACGACCCGCCACGAATAACACGCCTTTCCCTACCTTCGTACCAACTATCTGTCCATTCACAAACATTACCTGCCATATCATAGCAACCAAAGAAACTTACACCTTCAGGATACTTATCAACAGGGGTTGTATCTCTTCTTATCACAGATTCACGAGTGTTACACTTCTCGCTATCAAACCCATTTCCCCAGGGATATTTTCTACCATCTATCCCTCTTGCTGCCTTCTCCCATTCATCTTCTTTAGGCAGCCGTTTTCCAGCCCATTTACAATATGCGTCAGCGTCATTCCAGGAGACATTGACTACAGGATGGTTTTCTTTACCTCTTCCATAAGCCTGGAATATTTATGGTTGCGAGAATATCAACCTTTTTATTGCAAATAGATATATTTTGGATGACTTCATAGCCCATTAATCTATAAAGTTCAGCAACTTGATTTTCAAATTCTGTTCTTTTTGATACAGTTGACATAACAAATCCCCTTTTCCCCTTTTCAATTAAGTACTGATTCTGTCCAGTTTTTGGCTAAATTCAATTGCTCATCCATATAATATCCTCCCTTTGTTTATAGCACCTATTAGCCAAAAGTTCTCATCCGAAGTTTTCCGTACAAAAGAATTTGGAAGCCTCAACGAGTTTGAGGTTTCTCTCCCCAAACAAGTTTGGGCTTCCATTTCATAGGTGATTCGAGCTTCCGTTCCCCCCGTTGTTGGATACCTCAACGAGTTTGAGGATATTGTGTCCACCCTTTTTAAGAGGAAATTTCTCCCACTGTTCACTGAGCGATTACACAGCGATTATTTTTTAATGCTTTATTCTTCTTGAGTTTTTGTCTTTTCATCAACCTTTTTTACACCAAAGACAACAAGATATATCAACACAACAACCATTACAGTCAAAGCACCCATAAGCAAAGTTTTAGGGGATACAATCTGCTTCTTTTTCATGCCCACTGCCTTGTTATCCTCTTGTTTATCTATATTCCAGCGACTGCCTTCAACAGGTGGCAGCTCAGCCAGGATGGATGATACATCGTACTGAGGTACTTGAAGATTTTCACCTCCATAACAGACCTTAAGCGTTCTTCGATTATTATGTGAAAATACTATTTCATGAACCAGTCCCTTAGCCTCCACTGAAGATACCTTAATTGGTATATTATCCTGGTTGAATATTCGCACATGATACCTTAAATACCTTGTATGCGGCAGATCAATCTCAAGTTTTTCTTTTTGAAACTGGCCAGCACTAATATTGAATATCTCTGCTGAGGCGATATTGTTCCATTTTGGGTCTGAGCCTGTTTCATCAGTCCCTTCAACAACAGTCAATCGTTTGAAATTCTTGCTCTCTACCCTAAACAATAATCGAGTAATTGGCTGCCTGTCAGAGGCTAAGTAGATATTGCTGGTTTTCTCATCCTTGTTGATTGTAGTTTTAATCAACTTAAGAGGATGGCTTACTATCTTTTCACTTCCATAGACAAATTTGTCCTCTGTCCCAGAAAACTGGATATCCTTAATCTGCAATGTTTCTTTATATCGTCTGAATGCTTCATACTGTTCTTGAATATGGTGCTCACTATATTTAACAAATATCTGAGAAAATGATGAGCGTAGTTCCTCTGACACATTGTCAAGGGTGACCTTATAATATGTAAAGGGTAGTTTTTTGAATGAGACATCAGTGTTACGAAGGTCAATAAACCTTGAATAGTCGAAAATAGGCTGGTTTTCTGCAAGAGGCTGCCACTGAATCCTGTCATTACTGCCATACACAGAAACTGTTTTCTCAAAGTTTCTGTTTGCCGTTCTGATAGCCATCTCAGAAGGCACCAATCCCTTGTTTTTATTCTGCAAGATAATGCTTATGCGATTATTGGGAAGTTCCTCAAGGCTTAAGGTATTCATTGGAACAGTATAAGTCCTTGTTGCTTTTTCATTTACCCTTTGGATTCTAATTACATAGGGAATTTCATTATAGTTTTCGTCGAATATCCTTAAGCTATTAAAAGAGTTATCTGTATGGCGATATATATCTTTATCCAACGAAATAGCACCGAATTCATTTTGCACTACTGCCGGTGCAGTTGCCTGTTTACAAAATAAATAATCCTCTATCTTTGCACATTCCCCAATCTTTATATAAAACAATAGGATTAAAACCAAAAACACCCTCATTTCACATCTTCCTTAATCTCAAATTTCTTGTTTGCCTTAAGATACGCAAAAGACCCGCCTATAAACAGTATGCCAAGCACCATGAAGGCTATTATACGATACACTACTACCATGTCTGCCAGATCAATAAAAAACACCTTGCCGACAACTACTACAAACAACACCAGCCCAGCATACCGCCAGGAAGTACTTGACTTCACGATACCAATGATTAAGAATGCATTGGCAAACAAAGCCCAGAGCACAGACAAAGAACCTTCTTGAAACGCAGGCACATACCAATAAAAAAAGGTATTTGTCTCTAACGAAGTATACACAAAAAGTAATGCTGTGCTCATAGCCGTAAATGTCCTTCGATAAGTAATCAACTCATTCCTTTTGCAGATAACCCTTAAGATTGCCATTATAAAAAGAAAGATTATCCCATAATCAAGAAAACGCATGAGCACACCTATTGTTTCTATTTTGTAGATATACCATTGAGGAACAGTTATCCATGTGCAAAGATCATAAGTAAAAAGTTTAATTAAAACAATTACCAGTACCACAGCAACTATATTCAAAAAGATACTGCGGCCTGTGGTAGTATATCTATAAAGCAGAAATACCCCTAATCCACAGCATAACAGGGTAAGTATGGGCATCTGTAGTGGCAAATAATAGGTGAACATCTGGAAAAACTCCAGGTAAAGAACAATAAACAAAAGCCCTACACCACACCAGAATATAATTTCACGAGAGGTTGATTGAGGCACTGGCAATGTGGTATTAGCATCTTCTTCTACAGCAAAAGCGGAAATCTGTCTGATTTTAGTTCGATATAAAACAAAACCCCCAAAGAAGGTAGCAAAAACGATCCCAAATGTCCACATTCTCTCAAGAAAGACCTGCCAATATTCAATCATTGGTTTATCATACCAATCGCAATCTCCAAAATTTCTGGGCATATCCAGAAAAACAATCCTTCCCATAATTAACAAATACATGATATGAGATAGAGTAATAAGCAAATTGCTATTCAACTTCAGGCCTATCCAGAGAAAGAAAAACGCTTGTAATGCCCAGCAAATAGTAAGTGTTTCCTTCTCTGTAAGTAAGGGAACTGCCCAAACCGTAAAAAATCCTGCAATCCCTACCAGGGCAATCAACAAATTGCGATCATTAATTCGAAACTTAAGAAATCCAAAGACATGCAGAATATAAAAAGCAGCCACTCCAATTGCCATTACTGCTGGCCATGGTCTGCCATATGCCTGGATAATTAGGGCATAAGAATTGGCAGCATAAAATAGAACATTAAGCAACAGATGTGCTATCTCCAGGGATGTTGAGTGCTTGCGGTTTATGACATTGTAATAATAGACAATCACTGAATGGAGAATAAATAACAGGGTGAGAAAGACTATTGTTATTGTAAAATCGCTTTTTGGCATATACCCTGGAAGACACAAGAAAAATATAAGCCAGGTAAAAATGAAACCCAGGTAATTAAGTAAACGCCAGTTTCGAACATGAGCAATACCAAGGATGCCGACACTGAGTAATAACATATAACCATACAAAACCTCAAGTTCTATTGTTGGTATTTGTAACATAAGTGGGGTGCAGAAACCGCCTATAATGCCAAAGATAGCGATAAGCTGTGAATTTGCCTTAAACGACAATATCCCTGCTACAACTGTTATCAAGGTCATCAAAACAAAAGCAGCTGTCAGTGGGATCCTGTGATACATTGGACCAGCTGCATACATGCTGAAATAAAGGGCAGCTAATCCGCCTCCCAGGAACCCCTGGGCAAGGATGTGATACTTATTCTTAAGATTTTTTATACCAATAATCAGCATCGCAATCCCGGCAAACACAGAGATGGCAATACGTCCATTTGGTCCCAGCAGTCCCCGCTCAATTGTCCACATCAAGAAATATCCTATACAGATTACCAGGGCGATAATTCCCAGACGCATCAACCATGTACTGGCAACCGCATACTCTATAGAGACATTCTTTGGTCCGTACTCTTCACC
>SBAY01000078.1 GCA_005239945.1 Nitrospira sp. | reverse complement strand
TATTATACTATTAATATAGATTTTTGTCAAGATAAATTTTAATAATTTGCAAAAATATTTTTTGGTCGAGAATAAAAATACATGACACAAGATGTTGAAACTCTACATTTCACCTTCAATTCAGACATTAGACTTTAGACTTCAGACTAAAGAAGGCAGAAATTGTAGAAAAATGAAGGCATGGAGGATTATCCATATTTTTGTAAGTAGTAATACGAAAAAATCCAGATAGTCAAGGTTTTGAAGATGATTTTTCAAATACCCATATATCAAACCATGCTCGTTTAATAATTCTCATTCGAAAATGATTACTTTTTTTATTACCCGTACCCCTATCAGGTAATACTCTTGACAGCCTTCTTAATCTTTACATTCCATGAATCATAAGGGGCAAGTTCAAATTTCCAATTAGGGAATAGGACAGAACCCTGGTAGCCTAATTCAAATCCTCCCTCGGAAGAAGAAACCGTATAGATGGGAAATCGCCATAAGTTACAGGAAAGACTAAACTTAAGGTCAATTTCGAGCCCACAGGTTTTATCCTGAATTGTTATTCTTGGACAATTAATCTCTTCAGCCGTGCCATCTAATTTATCATTCTTTACTTCTTCGCCTTCAGGGAGAAAACAAAAACACTGATTACCACCAACCAGACTAAGATTGAATTCTACCCCAAACCAGATTAGACCATTTTGGCCGGAATCATTTTTTATTTCATAACTTATCTCGAACTCGGAATTTCTTGCCGTTACCCTGATCGATTTTGTGAGATTAACGGATAATTCCTCTAATACCTTATCACCCCGGGCAAGATCCAATATTACCTCATCTTTTCCCCGCCTTATTCTATGTCTATAAGGTTGATTGATAAAATTACCTACCTTTTTATAATTACCTTTACTAAAATCAGACAGGGTAACATCCTTATCCAGAAAATGGTCTATTAAAGAAACTCGTCTGTAGGAATCATAATTAAGATATTCCTCTAAGTTCTGGTGTTTAGTTTGTATTATGTCATGAATACTTTTGGCCGAAGAAGTATCCTTAGATTTACCGGCGTTTTTTATTTTTTGATGATATGCCTCTTGTTGGCGATGTAATGTATTAATAAGATTACATGATTTGGGTTTATAATCAAGTTCAAACAGCACCCCGCCCTTTGCCGGAGCAAAATAAAGATTTAAGGGCTGGTTGGAGATGAGAATCTCCTTTTCTCCATCTTTATCAAAGTCTATTGCTTCTACCTCAAGCCAATTAGGGTTGTTATGCAGGATAGTTTCTACGGTAGTTTCTGCACAAATCAGATGTTGATAGATAGCATTTCTAAGGTGAGGCAGGTATAATCCACCAAAGATACCATGCCAATAGGCACAATTACATTGTCCTTGCCATAATTCCTCTTTTGCCCAATTAATATTTGCCGGACGGTTGTCAATAAATTTATCCTCTTCCGTATAAAGTAACACCTCTGAGGCTTGAGCGGCTTGAGCAACTTTATTACTGACATAGAGCATTTTCTTCTGCATATTATTAGCCTCTGGGTATTTTGACAGGAAATTACGCCAGAAACCTCCTTTAATGAATTGTTTCCAACCCTGGTATTTTTTATTCTTTTCCAATACCTGTATAACCTTTTCATATTCAATTATAGAATCTGCCGGTAATGCCCATTCCATTAATTCGGCATAAGCCGCACAAGGTAAATATACCCTTCCTAAGGGGTTGTTTTTAACCGTCCATTCAGACAATGTAGCTATTTTTATCCAGGCAGTTTTTTCTAAGGTAGTAAAGAAATTATCCAACCATCCTTTTTCATAAACCCAATCATAGGTATTAGGCCATAAGCCAAATTTTTCGCCATCATCACCCATCAGAATCATTTTCTCTCTATTCTCATCAGCCTCTGATTCTAAATACTCAATCACTTCTTCCACTCTAGAGGCAAAGGGGATTAAATATCTTAATTTTTGACTGATAGGGAATATCTTCAGGGTTACTCCTTCTTCCTCAGTGATGTAATATCCGGATATATCCTTAATGCCCACCCATTTAAAATGGCTATCGTCAACTAATGTCCATTCTACCCCTGTCTCACCAAGGACTTTGGCTAATTGAGGTTCCCAGACACGCTCGGTTAACCACATCCCCTTTGGAACGGTCCCAAAATAGTTTTTAATCGTCTCGGTCATTTTTTCAATCTGTCCAATCTTATCGCGGTCAGGAATACTGGGCAATATAGGTTCATAAAAGCCCCCGGTTAGTATTTCTACCTGCCCTTGCCCAATGAGTTTCTTTACCTTGCTGATGAGCTCCGGATGCCGCTCCAGAAACCAATTTAACAAACAACCACTATAATGAAGAGACATTTTAATCTTGGGATGTTTTTCTAAAACCTTAATAAAAGGAAGATATGCCTTTTGATATGCCTCTTCAAATACATGGTCAAAATTCCCTACAGGCTGATGATTATGGATGGCTAACATAAGGGTTATTTGTTTCATTTGTTAAACCTCTGTTTTATTTTTTCGGCAACGATACCAGGGACAAATCCCGCTAATGAGCCGCCCAAACTGGCTATTTCTTTTATAGCTGATGAACTTAAAAAGAAATTATCCTCATGTGTCATCATAAATAATGTTTCTATCTTCGGGTTTAATCTTTTATTTATAGAAGCCATTTGAAATTCATGTTCAAAATCAGACACCGCTCGTAATCCACGAATGATAACATTGGCACCCTTTTTACAAGCATAATCAACTAATAATCCGGAAAATTCCTCTACCCAAACATTAGCATAATTTTTGATTACATCTTTTATCATTTGTATTCGTTCTTGTATTGAAAAAAGTACCGGTTTAGAAGAATCGCAGGCAACCGCAATAATAACCTGCTCAAATAAAGGCACAGCCCGCTCGATTATGTCTAAATGTCCATTCGTTATCGGGTCAAATGTCCCTGGATAAATAGCCGTGTTGTGCATTTTTATACACCCTTACCTCTTATTTTTCAATCCTAAGACTAATTGAACTTCACTCTTACTCATTCTAACCGCCTTTGTAATTTCCTCAATCGGGTATCCTGCCCTAACCAATTCATCTATCCTTTGCCTTTTTTCATCAAGGGTTGCCCTGGATGAAAGAGGTTTTATCCTCGGTCGCGGCGGTTCTTTTACTTCTTGCGTTTGTTCAGATTGGGACAATATCTCTTCAGTAACAGGCGGCTGATGACGATGCTCCAGTATCCCTAAATCAGTCAACCTCGAATTTATTCTGATAATTTTATCATCGGCTAATTTAATTACATTCTTTAAGTCCTCTATCTTATCCTCAAGGATATTTATATTAGTGTTAGAAATTCGATTAAACTCCGTGATTAACTTACTTACCTCATCTCTAAACCTCTCCACATCCTTTGATTCAATATTAGTTATTTTAGGTTTAATCCCATGGCTCCAGATAATATATCCAGTCAAGACAAATGAAATGATAGTTCCGATGAAAAAAAAGAAATCCATCTGCTCACTCCTGTTTAAGTATCAAGTAATTGAGGGAAACTATTTTCCCCTCAGCCCTTTTATTCTAACAGATTCAACTTGTTTTGTCAACTAAATTTTCTTGTTTTTACAGTGTTCGCGGTCAGGCCATAATTTTATTTGTAACCGTTCAGGTGTCAGTTGCCGGATAATTTCTGCCACAAATTCTGCCACGAAGGCACTAAAACACGAAGGTTCACTAAGACTTATAAAATTATCGGTTTTATTCCATCCTTTTCTTTCTTTTTCAACTTCAGAGGGGTTTAAAATCTTCTTTGTGCATCTTTGTGCCTTCGTGCCTTTGTGGCAAATTTCTTAAGTTTTTTCCTGCCTACCTGAGCAGTAACTTTTATTTTTCTAAGTTAATGGCAATGGTGGCAATCCCCCAATCGATTCTTTCCTCATAAGAGGGTAATTTACCGAATCTCCATTTATAAAGAGAGGATTGAGCTAATCTGTCAATCTCAGCATAACCAAAGGATTCTTCTATCTCTACTCTATCTACCGAGCCGTCAGGCAGAACCCAGATTTTTAATTTTCCCTGAAGGGATTGCCCTCTTTTTTCTAACCAGGCAGGGATATTGAATTTGGGTTGATATAAAGCCTTTCTCGCCGATGCAGGACCACTAATCTGAGTATAATGTCCTGTAGTTTCTTTATCATCACCATATTTTGTGCCTGCATTGGGAGGAGGAATTGAGATTCCCTGGGATGTCTTGCCTTCTTCAACATGATGAACTTCTGCATTAGTTACGCCTTTAGGCACAGGTATTTCACCATGAAATTCATTCTTTTCAATTCCTGCTGAAACAGGAGGAAAAGGGATAGGGGTTATGATTTCCTTTACCTCCTTCACGACCATAGGTTTATATGGGACTATAGGTTTTTTAATAGATTCGGGAGTCTTCTTTAATTTTAATTCCTGTTTTCTTTTAATCGCCCCTATTCTTTTCCTCTGTATAGGTTTATGTTTTAAAACAGGTTCTTTGCTTCCGGGTAGTTCTATCATAGAAATTTCGATGGTCTTTAATATTGGTAAATGTTGTGGAAAGGTAACAAAAAAGAAGATTATGGCTAAACAAATATGAAAGGAAATAGAGATACCTAAAGAACGCTCAAATATCCGATTATAAAACATATTTCCCCCTCCCTGTTCGAATCATTCAAACCATTCGGACTGTTTCTGACCATTCAGACTATTTTTAGTCTATCATGCTTTTTTTAAAATGTCAAGTAATTTTCCTCAACTTAACTGCGATTCAAACATTAGAAATCCACAGATTACACAGCGCAGCAGAGCCGCAACCAAATCCCAACCTAACGGTTGGAAAAGGAGGTTTATCGCTTTAGCCACACCAAGGT
>SBAY01000119.1 GCA_005239945.1 Nitrospira sp. | reverse complement strand
TTCCTCACCTATACCTTGCACAAATTTATCGATTCCAACTATCTCTGCAAGCTCACTAATTATATCAGGTCTATCGGCTAATGTCTGTGGCATCAATCTCACCCCCTCTTTAAATTCATCAGGATGAATATACAACCCTGTCTCTATCAATTCCAATAAATCATTCCCTATCTCTTCACTACCTATTTTCTTCACTAACTCTTTAATTACCTCTCCAGAGGTAAAAAGAATCAAACCATAATTTTGTGGTATAACCTCTAACTTATCAAGTTGAAGCAAATAAAAATTAAACCCAAAATCTGCAAAATAAAACCCTTCCTTTATCTTTATCAATTCATGGCCATTTTTATGAATATATTCCTCTATCCCTTTTATACCTCCAGATAAAAGTGTATAAACATTTATTTGCCTACGCCATTTTATCCTTTCCTTAATCTTATACAAAAGCACATAGGCAAATAATCTATCAAAATCATCATGTCTAAATCTATCATCAGGGGATTTATATTCAATGATATTGTAATCAGTAAAGGATTGAAACACAAAAGGTAAAGAACTAATATTAGCATCTTTGTCTTTTTTGATAACTACAACATCTATTTTCAGAGGTAATTTACCAACTTCAACCTCGGTCTCTACCTTAAAACCATTAGGTTCAAGTAGATATTTTAATATATTAGTAAAGTAAGGATGCCATTTTATTTTCATTATCCATTAAAAGTATAATTAAAATCTTTATCTCTGTCAACTAAAATTTTTAAAAAAGCGTAATGACTCAAAAGCAATGCTCTTTTTATTCATATTTTACTGCCTGTGCTGGTGGAATATTCGCCGCCTTCATAGCTGGATATAAACTGCTTAAAATCCCTACGAAAAACACAAAGAGGCTACTTATAACTATACCATAAAAGGGAATAGAAAACTCCCAGGAAAATATCTTAGTTATCATCAGATAAGAGATTAAAGACCCGATTACTATCCCAATGGCTATGCCCAGTGAGTAGAGCGTAACCCCTTCTGATAAAAATTGCCAGAATATATCCCTCCTCCTTGCTCCAAAAGCCCGTCGAATCCCTATCTCACTTACCCTTTTATGCACCAACATCAGCATCATACTGGTTAATAATATGCCAGAAAGGAGTAAAGAAAACAAGGCTGTTATCCCAAGCAGTTTGTTAGAATCCTCTATCTGATCATTTAACTCATCGTTTAAACTGCCCAAACTTTCAAAACAGAAAAATGTATCCTCCCCATATTTCTTCCGAAGTACCTTACGAATACCTTCAAGCGGTTCTTTTAGGCTTTCCGGAAGAGGAGAACAGAATTTTTTGAATACCCTTAAGTCTTCTTTTCCCTTAATAAATTTTCCCTCACCTTTTCCCTCAAAAGAAGCATCTATTTTCAACCAGAGCCATGTATTTGGGGGAAAGGTATCAGAGGAAAATAAATATTTGTTCATTGTTTCGCATTCAAGAGTAATTCCTCCAATAGAAATAGTAGAAATATCCCTTCCTTTGACAAAATCTTGCCAGGTAGTATAAGGGATGTAGATGTTATCATTTATTGCTAAAGAATGGAACTTTCTACCAGCCTTTACATCATAAGGATCACTATTTACTAATAATTTCTTCCTCCATCCATCAGGCAAGGATGTAAAAAGGGGCATCTTTTTATGTAATACTCCAACAATAGTAAATTTACCGTCTGGATTTTTAGTAATCAATTCTGTCCCTATTACCTTTTTTTGAGTAATAAATTTAAGTGCTTCTCCTCCCAATACACAAACCCTTCTTTTATAACGCATATCTGTGTTATTAATAAACCTACCTTCTTTTATCTTTAACTCCAGCACTTTTATACAATCAGGAGTAGCTCCCAATATATTTGGCAATACTGGCTTACCAATCTCTTGTATAGCAGAATATTGTTTATCCCCTATTTTCATTTCACCTTGAATATATGTTACTGCATAAAAACCAATATCTTTTACCTGATGACAACTATTCTTAATTAATTGGAGGTCGCAAGGGGATAAGATAGCCTTTGGCTCCTCATCAAATCCCTTTTCTGTAAAAACCCTTTGATCAAGGTTTACGATGTTGACATTACCTTTTTCCTTAATATCTTTTACTATCTCCCTCTTTCCTGCTTCATTAATTCCAAAAAGTAGAATCAGACAGCAAACTACAAGTACAGATAAAAAAAGGATCAAACCAGCACTTACCTTATTCTTGAAGAGATTTTTTTCTATTGAAATTAGTTTCACCTTTACCTCCCTTTTTCCTTCCTTCCAGATAAGGAAGGAAGAGGTTTTTCCTCCTCTCCCATTCCTTCATCTGTTGTCAAACTCAAATAAGGTTTTAATAGTTGAGGGTTACATTAGCACTTGTGTTCCATGTTGCAAGGTAAATATTAGGTGTAGTCCGAGATGGATCTTTGCATGGGTAACTACCTTTTACAGTAATCTTGTAGTTACCACTTGTTAGATCTCCGAAATATACATTGTATTTCGGCGTTTGACATCCACCCCCTGATGTTTTAAAGCTTTGGGAACTATTCGTTGGTCCTTTGCAAGATGCCACACCCCATTCACATGCGTGTCGATGTTTCCCTGAACATTTTATTGAGGCAGCCTCTCCTTTATCTGCTGCTATTGCTCCACAAAAAGCAACAACCAATGCTCCAACCATCATTAAACTTAATCTTTTAAACATTTTTTCTTACCTCCTTAAAGAAATTTTATAGGAGTCATCGATTTATCGTTTAGCATCTGTTTTTTATGCTTTTTGCGATAAACCAAAACTCCGTTTGCAGAAAAATTAGTTTTCAAGGAGGTAAGTTACATCGGATGAAGCCGCCAGAGATATAAGGCTGTCAAAGACCTAATAAGACGAAAAAAGCAGGGTGAAGATATTGCCCTGCTTATATTTTTAAACTTATGCCCTAAATTTGATAGACTCTTTTTACATAGAAGTAGTATAATATAGTATAGTATAGTATAGTATAGTATGCCTGATGCTCATTCTCATTATCTCCTTTTCAGGTTGAATATAGTATATCACAATTTAGAGAAAATGTCAAGGGGGTTTTTAAAAAATTTTTGAAAATCCGATATAAGGATAGATGAAAAAATTTGTCAAAAAATTTAATAATTGGTTGCAATAATCCCAGGGGAAGTTTGTTATAAGCTTACCATTTA
>SBAY01000032.1 GCA_005239945.1 Nitrospira sp. | reverse complement strand
GCGTTTGAGGAGTTGGTTGGTCGATATGGACTGATAAACCCAATAGCATACTGACTCATTGACGAATGTGAATGCTTGAGATGAAGCCTGTCGGAAAGCTGTGTGCGGGAAAACCGCACGCACGGTTTGATGAGGGGAACAGATGAAACAGGATATATCTGGGAAGTCTGTTTCTACTCTACTGGTTAATCTTCTCACCGTTTACTGAGCGATTACCCTAAGGCATTTAAGAATTCTTGTTGACAGGGAATAAATTTTTTGGTAAAATATCTTTTAAATAAGGATTATCCAAAATGCCTAAGAATCAATTTGCTATCAGTGAACTTAACGCCTTGGGCGGACTTGAAGTTAAAGCTATGTATACTACAAAAGAGGCCGCTAACTATTTTGGAGTAAGCTCATCTACTATCTATCGTATGGAAAAACAAGGGTTGCTTTCCTCTACAAAAACCTTCGGAGGACAAAGACGCTTCAGTCAAAAAGATCTCGAAGGATATTTGAGAAAAAGTCAAAGCCTTAAACCCCTCCTAATAAGAGAGATGCCTACTTCTTATGAGATTACCACCAAGAGTGAACCCTATTTTCAAGAAGATTCAATATGGATCTACAACGTTGACTTTTTAAGAACAGATTGCATTAAAGAAGGAATGATTGATCTGATTGTTACCTCTCCTCCATATAATGTGGATATTAAGTATAATTCTCATGATGATAAAATGTGCTACGAGGATTATTTATCTTTTACAAGAAAGTGGCTTACTAAATGTTATAGATTAATAAAGGATGATGGAAGATTTTGTCTAAATATCCCTCTCGATAAAAATAAAGGCGGTCAGCAAAGCGTATGTGCTGATATAACGACAATTGCAAAACAAGTAGGATGGAAGTATCATTCCACAATTATTTGGAACGAGCAAAATATTTCAAGACGGACTGCATGGGGCTCATGGCTTTCTGCTTCTGCTCCTTATGTTATTGCTCCAGTTGAAGTTATTGTTATTCTTTACAAAAAGCATTGGAAGAAAATTAGTGGTAGTAGAAAATCTGATATGAGTAAGAAAGAATTTATGGAATGGACAAATGGGGTATGGAATTTTATGGGGGAGAGTAAAAAAAGGGTTGGACATCCTACCCCATTCCCTATAGAATTACCGAGGCGATGTATAAAACTATTCAGTTTCGTTGGCGATACCATTTTAGATCCTTTTCTTGGAAGTGGGTCTACCCTGATTGCTTGTGTCCTAACCAATAGAAAAGGAATAGGTGTTGAAATTGATGAAAATTACTGCAATTTAGCAAAGCAAAGACTTATAAATGAGGCAGAAATCTATCAACTTAAACTTGGAGTAATCGAGGAAACGATATAATATGGCTAAGAGCATCGGGGATTTAATAATGGAGTATTTTCTGAAGTATCCAAATGAAGACCTTCCACATGGACCCGTTGTAGATTGGGTTGAGGAAAGATACATTAAGCTGTATGGAAGAAAACCCCGCGACACGTGGAGACAAATCCGCAAATTTCATCAAGAAGGTAAACTTATTAAGGTCAAGAAAGGGATATATAGATATGAACCAGATTATATTAAGGAAATCGAATTGTTTGATTTTCCACCTGATGTGAAAGAGAAAATCTTCAAAAGGGACAATTATCAATGTGTCGTTTGTAGGCGAGGCATAAAAGAAGGTGTTGAGATTTGTGTGGATCACATAAAACCAAAGGACAAAGGAGGAACAAATACATTAGATAATGGCCAAACTCTATGCATGGAGCATAACCTTATGAAAAAGAACTATTCACAAACAGAAGCTGGAAAGAGATATTTTATAAAAATGTATAAACTGGCTGTTACTAATAAGGATAAGAGAATAATTAATTTTTGCAAGTGTGTTTTTGAGTGTTATGACAGGCATAAAATAAATGGCCATATACCAAGACCAAACGAATGAATAGAAGTGACAGTTTATATAACTTATTGTCTTTCTGCCAGTTGTAGATTAAATATTGCCTAAGACATAGAGCAGAGAAACCTAAACGTGTATATTTTGTTTGTATCCTCTTGATTAGCAGAATGTTGTATAAACTGTCACCTTTTGTTTCACCTTTTGTTCCTATAAGAAGGTATCAACTGACGATATTTTAGAGTTACCTATGAATTGAAATATAACTCCAACATTCCCCCTAATCCTTAATCCACTTCTATATCTTCAATTTCTTTAAGTATATTTTCATTTGTCATAATGTGAAGCAAGATTTTTGCCAATCCTTTCATTGCAAAAGAAACCATTTCAGCAGGCTCATAATTAATTTGTTCGTCCCTATGTTTATTGTCTTCCCGCTCTTTTTGTAATCGTTGGTACAATTCATAATAAAGAACTAAAGATATTAGATATACTGATGTCTTATAAGTTCTTTGAATCATCTCTATTTTTTTACCCGTTGCCTTCCTGGTTCTAATAAAATTATCGAGCTCTCGAGAATCCATATTGATAGCTATTGCATCAATTAAACACCCTTCTTGACTGGATTCGTGAAGATAGCAGATATCAAGCTCATTCCAACCATACTCCTCCCAATATTTATATCCTTCTTCTTTGCCTTCATCTCTTTTTTCTTTGTAAACTTCCATAAGCACTGGCAAAGAATATTCTTTTTTTCTATCAACTTCTTTCTCCTTTGACTTATCATGAGGATTATCAATAATAATTTCAGCTGAAAGAGAAAATGGCCCTTCAGGTGAACTCATCTCTACATCAATAGGTACTCTTGTCCCTACCTGTAATTCTTTGTTTGGCTTGACTCTTAGTCTAATCTCTCCTTCATTAGGTCCTACAACACTAACATCTAATATTTCTTCATCTCCAGGACATGGTCCTACTGGTTTTTCGCCAGTTCTAATAAAAGGCTGTTTCACTTTTATTTTCAACTCACCTTTATCATGGGGTCTAATTAAATACTCGTTTTCTACATCTGTTTCGATGTCTATTTTACATTCACCATTTTGTGGTAACATTTTGATATTGCCTGGTTTTAATCTCTTAAATCTAAAATAACTCGGGTATCTTTTTCCTTTAAATTTCTCCTTTTCTGAATCAATCTGTTTTTTGATTTTTTTAATCTCTGGGCTTATTACACCCCCGTTAAAGCCTAATAACTTTTCAATTTCTTTGTCATCCCTTAATAGTTTCCCAACAATATTCTTGAGGAACTTTTCATCCTTAGGATTTTTAAATATCTCCTCTTTCCTCCATTCTTCATCTAATCTGGTCAGATAATCATTATCTTTGAGCTCTTTTGTGATTTTCTCTAATAAATTCCTATATTCGGCTATATCTCTCATTTGAGTCCTATTCGATATGAAAATCTCTTCATATAGATATCTTGACATCCTCGAACAATCAATATTAACCAAAAGATGCCCTTTCAAGTATGATTTTTTTAATTCCAGACTTACATACCTGTTATCTAAAGAATGTTGCACCTGTCCATTTACTGAAAAGACTAAGGACATATCTTTAATGAACTCTTTTGGATCTACATCTTTTTTATAGACAAAAACCTCCCCAGGATATTCAACATTATCTGATTTTATCTTTATTGAAAAAATATTTTCAACGCTATCTCTGCTATCCAAAAAACTCCTCATTCTATTGCCATGCATTATTTTTGATGGAGTACGACCTTTTTCGAAGTGACTACTTCTATATCTTGTTTCATAAAGCAATATTGGTAATGCGGGTCTATATAAATACCTATTTAATTCTCTCCAAAGGTCTAAAGTTATATCAGAGGGATTTCTCAAATCATAATTATAAAGCTTGATATATGTTCCCCCATCAAACTTTGTCCTAAAAAGGTTTAACTCCAACGGCTCACTGAAAAACTCAAAAATTTTCCCATCAGAGTCAACACAATATTCGTACCAGGAGATCTTAATATTTTGCCCTATACCTTTATTTCTTCTTACTAAGGTAAATCCATACTTGTGGTTCTTTTCGTTCTTCTCATTTTTTCTCGAAATTATTAGCTGATATTTCTCCTTTCCGCAGAAAGGTAAAACGGCTGTTCCCCCCCATGTTATATTTTCCCTGGACAAAAAATACTTTTTCTTTGTTACCTTCACCAAGTGATACAAATGTCTTTGAGAAATCTTGTGGGTGTTGCCCCTCTCCGTTATCATAAATAATGATATTAGGATTTTTCTTTGAGCCTTCTGCTATTACCTGTATATTCGAAGCTAAATCTCTTCTTTCTTTATCTGACAAATCTGAATAACTTGCATCATCCAAATTAAAATATTTTTTTAAAGCCTCATCCATAGATTTTGGAGCAGTAGGGGACTCTGGATCATCTCCTGCCAATTTACAGGCCTTAATCAATATTGCATCAATAGAATTGGTGATCTTCTCTATTAGAGATGGAACAGCTTTAGGTGCTTGTCCAGTAACGGTTCCAATGTTATTATAGTTACCATAATGTCGCCAATTCTTCTCATCTTTAAGAATAGAATTATTTTTTATTATTTTAAAAACATCTTCTTCAGAACCAGCATTGACTAATTGAAAACAAAGTTCCTTGGCTTGAATATCGTTCATTGTAATTCCCTCCTTGTAATTATCGAATACTCTAAAAATATTTCTTATGTCCGTTGCATAAACACTTACTCTTTACAGCCTAAATGCTTCCTCCTCCGAAAAACAGAATCTGGCTTTTGTCTGCCTCAGTTTTGCCTCAATGGCAAAAAATATCTTCTCAACATCCATATTTTATTTCTCAGTAAGAATCTCTAAATCTGCCTGATCTTGTTTGCGATTCAAACTCTTCTTGTTCTTTATCAATTCGTCTATACCTATAAAAAAGACCTTTTCTTCTCCGTAGATTCCTTCTTCTCTTCCCTTCCATACCTCCTCAAAAGTGCATCCCTCAATCGAAGTCATAATGTCCACCCTTACAGGTTCATATCCTAATTGAATCACCTTCCCTCTTTCAGAAAAGTCATCTTCATTTAGCCCCAGGCTTTGAAACCCAAATTCATTGAGGGCATTGATAATTCTTTTTGCATTCTCAAGATCAGGTTCTACAAGAATATCTATATCTTTTGTATATCTTGGTCTGGCATAAAAGGCAACCGCATAAGAGCCCACGATGCAATATCTTACCTCATGATTGTTTAGCAATCTTAATAACTCTTCGTAATCCTTCTCTACCCTCATTTCTTTCTCCTTTTATCTTTGAAGATATATCCCTCAAAAACTGCACTGTCGAAAGCCTCTCTGATTTAGTCATCTTGAGGTAGTAATCACGCTCAAACCTCTCTGCGTCCTCAGGCGATTCTGGTCTATTTATCCAAATTTTTCTTTCTTCCATTATCCTCCCTCACAACCTAAATTTCTCCTCCTCCGGAAAACAGAATCTGGCTTTTGTCTGTCTCAGTTTTGCCTCGAGGCATGAGAATATCTTCTCGATGTCTTTCTTTGTGTAGCTATAGACCTGTCTATTGGAGCAGTTTCCAAGAATATCAATTTTTTTTAGTATGGCATTGGTTCGAGCAGAGGCCAATCTTTTGAATCTCTCTTCTAATGTCTCATTCATTATTCTTTCACCCCTTAATCATTCTAATATATTCTGTCAGACTCTCATAGACCATACAGGAGATAAAATTTATAAATGGTTTAGAATCCCCTTTTGTATGAGCAATCTCTAAGGTATCTATGTAATCAACCCTTTTGATTGGCGGAATGATGGTAATTGTATATCCCTGTTGAAGTAAACATAGGTTCATCAAGAGTCTTGCAATTCTTCCATTTCCATCAACAAACGGATGGATTGCAGCAAACTCTTTATGTATCAGGGCAGAAAATTCTACTGGATGATATTTCCTCTTTAATAACGGAATATTCTTAACAAACTTTTTCATTAAATCAGGAATTTCATTGGCTGGCGGTGGGATATAATTTGAGCCTGGAATTATCACCTTTGTTTTTCTGTATTTCCCGGCATTCTCTTTGTCTATTCGCCAATAGAAGAGTTGATGTAGCGTCAAAATATCCTTTTGTGTTATCCTGTTTTTTTTTGATAAATCAAGAAGCAGATTGTATGCCTCGCTGTGTCCACTGGCCTCATAGTGGTCTCTTAGAGGTTTTCCACCAATTGTTATTCCATCCTCTAAAACTACCTTTGTCTCAGTTTCAGTTAATGAATTTCCCTCGAGGGCATTGCTTGAGTAGGTAAGTCCTATTCTATAATATTCTTTGAGTTGACTTAATAGATCGTCTGAGAGTGGTCTGTATCTATCGATTTCCTTCTTTAATTTATCTATTTCTGCTATCTTATTTTTATATATCATCATATATTTATAATAATAACATATAATATAAAATTTGTCAAGCAAAATTTTACTATTTTTAAATATAGCAATTATTAACCAAAATTTTACATCTTTTTATCGAAATTTCCTTATCTTTTGGATGGGAATTGAAAAAAGAAATTAGAAATTAGAAATTAGGTCTTTATCCTTTCTCTAATTTCCATTTTCCATTTTCTAATTTCCAATTTCTATAGTCTTCTTCTTAACCCCTTAATGCCTCAATCAATGCCTTACCTTTATGTAGGGTTTCATCATACTCATCCTCTGGTAACGAATCCGCTACTATTCCACCACCTACATGAAAATAGGCTTTATTGTTTTTGATAACAAATGTGCGGATAGCGATATTTAAATCCATACTCTGGGTAAAACTTAAGTATCCAATGGCACCTGTATAAATATGTCTTTTCGTTGGTTCTAATTCATCGATTATCTCCATAGCGCGGATTTTGGGTGCCCCGATTACAGAACCACCAGGAAAACATGCCTTTAAAAGGTCAAATTTATCTTTATCTTCCTTTAATTTGCCCTCAATTATACCGACAGTATGAAATACCGTTGGATGAGTCTCCAATTTTATAAGTTCTTTAACCTTAACCTTACCAAATTCACATACCCGGCCCAGGTCATTCCTTAAAAGGTCAACAATCATAATCAATTCAGCCTTATCCTTTTGGCTTGTTTTTAGTTCGTTTTTTAGCCTCAAATCCTCATATTTAGTCTTCCCGCGAGGTCTTGTCCCTTTAATTGGTCTTGTCCTTACCTTTTTACCTTCTACCTGTAAAAACCGTTCAGGAGATGCACCAGCAATGATGATATCTTTCAGGTCTAAAAAACAGGCAAAAGATGCGGGATTTAATTTTCTTAATCTCTTATATAATTCAAATGGAGGGATAAAAAGGTTAGCGGTTAATCTTTGGGATAGATTCACCTGATAAATATCCCCGGCGGCAATATATTCCTTTACCCTTCTTATCGCTTTTAAGTATTGTTCACGGGTAAAGTTAGAATCGATTCCTACCTTAGGGGAAAAGGTAGAGGGTAGGGGGGGGGGCTCCTTTTGATTGATTTGCGATAACCGTGTCCACACCTCCTTTAATCTTGTCCTGGCTCTTATCTTCCTTAATCGGTTAGTTTCCGGAAAACCGCTTGATGAAATATAAGCCTTTCTTTTTAAATGGTCAAATATAAAAATCACATCATAAAAACAGAAGATGCAATCGGGTATATCTAAATCATCAATCCCTTTTCCTGGCACATTTTCAATCAAATGCCGCATTTCATAACCAAAGTAACCAACCGCTCCGCCAATGAAGGAAGGAAAGTTTGTGATTTGTTGTAAGTGATATTGATTAATAAGTCTTTTTAATACATCAAAGGGATTGTCATTAATTTCGAATTGCGAATTTTGAATTTCGAATTGAACTTTTTTATGCCTGCTTTTAAAAACAAGAAATGGTTCAAAGCCAATGAACGAGTACCTACCTAATCCATATTTATGCATACTACTATCAAGGAGAAATGGATAATCAGTATCTTTAAAGAGACTAAAGACCTTTACCGGGTCAATTATTGAGATTTCTTTAATTATAGGGTTTATGGGACGGTTTATTTTCATCGTTTTTTTGGATTTTGGATTTTGAATTTTCGATTTTGGATTGAGGAATCTTATATCCTTAATCCTCAATCGAAAATTCAAAATCCAAAATCACTTTTATCTATTATACCAATTTTAAGACAAAATGTCAATATTTCCTTGACAAAATTCAATTCCATAGTATATACTTTAACTGTTATGTTAAAGATAGGGGTCTTAGTCTCAGGTAATGGGTCTAATTTACAAGCGATTATTGATGCCATTGAAGCAGGGAAGGTTTCGGCGACAATTAGGATAGTCATCAGTGATAAGAACAATGCCTATGCTCTGGTGCGGGCACAAAAACATGGAATTAAAACCCTTTTCCTTGACCCAAAGGAATCCAAAACGCGGGAGGAATATGACCGCAGGCTAGTGGCACATCTGAAGAAAGAAGGTGTGGAATTAGTTGTCTTAGCCGGTTTTATGCGGATTTTAAGTCCTTATTTTATCAAGGCGTATAAATCTAAAATCATGAACATCCATCCTGCTTTACTGCCATCTTTTCCCGGCTTGCACGGTCAGCGGCAGGCTCTGGATTATGGAGTAAAAATTTCCGGGGCTACGATTCATTTTGTAGATGAAGGTTGTGATACAGGTCCGATAATTTTACAAGCGGCAGTAAAGGTTGAAGATAATGATACCGAGGAAACCTTATCTGCCCGGATTTTAGAACAGGAACATAAGATTTATTCTCTGGCAATTCAACTTTATGCAGAAGGAAAATTAGAAGTTATTGGTAGAAAAGTGACGATAAGGCAAAAATAATACTTGACGATTCAGGAATTTTATGGCATAATATTATTAGTTAAAAATTAAGAATTAAAAATTGAGGAATTAGAAAATAATTCTCAATTCCTCAATTCTTAATTTTTAATTAACAATACGGGCGGATAGCTCAGTGGAAGAGCACTTGCTTTACACGCAAGGGGTCGCAGGTTCAAACCCTGCTTCGCCCACCATTAAAGCAAATTGAACCGCTCGAATGGTTCAAACAATTTCAATACGGGGTCGTAGTGCAGCATGGTCCAACACGTCAGTTTGTCACACTGAAGACCGCGGGTTCAAATCCCGTCGACCCCGCCAATTAAAAGAAAACTTTGGTAATCAGTTATCGGTAATCGGTTTTAATGTTTTCTTTGAATTACCAATCACCTCATCACCGATAACCAATCACCTGATTCCCATCACCCTTCATGTGGGTAAAGAATTACCCTTTTCGACACAAAGTTTATGGAGTTATTCAAATCTTTTAATCGCACACAGCAAAGAATCGTCTTATTTCTCCTTATCTCCGCATTAACTGCAGCGACTATTTTAATAATTACGCAAACACAAAGAGAAAAGGCTTTATCACAAATTCAGATAGTCCATTCTGCTTTTGAAGTCCCCTGCGAAGAAATAATACCTGACAAGGTAAATATAAATACAGCCTCTTTAGAAGAACTTGAGTCCTTACCTGATATTGGTCCGGTAGGGGCTAAGAGAATCATTGAGTATCGCCAAACTTATGGTTCATTTGGAGCAATTAAAGAAATAACTAAGGTAAAAGGAATCGGGCAGAAAACATTTGGGAAGATTAAAGAAAAAATAACCGTAGGGACTATTGTTTTGTCCCGGACAGATATGGGAAAATCCACGGTAGGGAGTAAGACAATAACTATTTCCAAAAACACAATTACTCCATCATTATTAGAAAAGCCTAAAGATTTGTCTGATGTAATTGGCTCTCTAACAATAAGGGAAGGCAACGCCTTCGTTGAAGGCAACGCCTTCGCTGAAGGCAACGCCTTTGTTGAAGATAACACCTTCGATAAAAAGGTCAATTTAAACACGGCCTCGTTAGAAGAGATTGAATCCTTACCTAAAATTGGCCCGGTAGGGGCGAAAAGGATTATTGAGTATCGACAGACTCACGATGGGTTTAAATCCGTTGAAGAAATAATGGAGGTAAAAGGTATTGGAGAAAAAACCTTTGAGAAGATAAAAGGGTTGATAACTGTTGAAATTGGAAAATAGAAATTGGAAATTGGAAGTTAGGGAAAGAAAAGAGAATCATATCTATTTTCCTCAATTTCTAATTTCCAATTTCTATTCCTTACTCTTGTATTTCTATCCATTCCTTCAAAATACCATCTTTTAAAGAAACCTTAGGTCCCCATCCTAATTCTTTTTTGGCTCGTTCAATATCAAGGATATTAACCGTGACATCAAAAGGACGACCTGGTTCATACCGAACTTCAAATTCTTCACCGATAACCTTTTTGATTAAAACTATCAATTCATTAAGTGAAGTTCCCTTGCCAGAACCAATATTAAAGATTTTATTTTCTGTCTGTTTTTCACAAGCAAGTATAAATGACTCTTTTGCATCTTCGATATAAACATAATCACGAATTATCTCTCCATCTCCCCAGATAATAATAGGTTGTTTATTCTTTACTTTATTAAGAAAAACATCTACCGCTCCTTGAAGATGAGATAGGTTTTTCCGGCCACCATAAAAATTGGAACTGCGTAAAACAACATAATCTAAATTATAGAGGTGGTGATACATATTCAGGTATTTTTCTATAGTAAGTTTAGTAATACCATAAGAACATAACGGATATGTAGGGTGTGTTTCTGGGATTGGCAATGTTTTCGGAATACCATATACCGTTCCTCCAGAAGAGGCAAATATGATTTTTTTAATTTTTTGCCTTCTACATACCTCAAGCAGTTGAACTGAACCGATAACATTGGTTTTAAGGTCAAATGAGGGATCCAAAACAGAATTCTGAGGTAATACCGTAGAGGCTAAATGGAATACAAAATCCATATCACAAACAGCAGATTGGATGACAGAACAATCAGTAAAATCACCCTGTATCATCTCAATCTTATCTAAGAATTGGGTTAAATGAGGATATTGTTTTTGAGGCATTTCAAGTATTCTGACCTCATACCCTCCTCTTTCTAAAAGCCCTTTGGTTAAGTGCCAACCTAAAAATCCACCTCCCCCAATAATTAAACATTTATGCATTTAATCGTTACCCCTTTCTATTATATATTTTTTTATAAAATTCTTCCGTTTGATAGGCTACTTCTTTCCATGAATATCTTTCTGCGGTTTTGCGGGCATTTTCTCCCATCTCTTTTAGACAATGCCCATTTTCAATTAATAAATTTATCTTTTGAGCAATATCAAGTGCATCCCGCTGAATAAAATATCCATTATATCCATCCTGAATCAATTCCTCAGTTCCACTAACCTTAGTGGCTAATATAGGTAGCCCGGATGAAATAGCCTCTAAAGTCGCTAATGAAAATGCCTCATAAAGGGTTGGGAAAACAAAAATATCAGCCGCCGCATAATATTTTTTTAGTGGAGTAGGTTTAAGAAATATTATTTGATGAGCAATATTCAACCTTTTTGCCAGGGATAAATATGGCTCGATTTTTTCCCCTCCAATAGCGATAAGTTTTATACGCTCACTTTTAATAAAAGGAAGTGATTCGATAATATATTTTAGTCCTTTTCTTCTAAACTCGTAGGCGACAAATATAAGAACGATGTCATCTGTCTTGAGATTAAGTTCTTTTCTAATCGCCTCCCTGAATTGTCCTCTATTTTCGGGATTAAATTCTTTAAGGTCAACACCATTAGGGATAACAACTATCTTTTTTTCAGGGATATTGTATTCCTCTACAATATTCCTTTTTATCCACTCGGTAGGTGAAATAATCCCACCATTTTTACTACCATGCCGATATGAGAATTTCTCTATGGACAAAACAATTAAGTTCAAAGGATTCAAGATGGTATTTTTAAAATAGTTATAAATTCCTGTGCCGCTTTTTCGAGCTACCCTTACCGCAGTTTTATGACAACTCTGTGAGGTATAGATATTAAAAGGGACAAAACAATCCCCAAATGAATGAACAATATCAAATTCTTTGGGTTTAATTATCAAACTACTCATTATGGCAAAAGTAATTACTTGAATTAGCGTTGCCAGACCATGCATCTTTCTTTTTAAAAAGATATTGCCTTTAAGCATCGGGATTTTATGAAATATAATCTTATTGGTCAACACATCCTGCCAGGAATTAGCAAATACATGGACTTCATGTTTCTGACAGAGTGATTCGGCTAACTCGGCGACACATCGTGATATTCCACCTCTTTTATTAACTCCTCTGCAAATAAATGCAATTTTCATGTTACTTCCCTCTCGTATAATATGTTATATTGATGTTTATAATTGAGTAATATAGATAACTGTGTAATGGTATGGCTGGTGGAAGATGGGATGGAGCGTAGCGACAT
>SBAY01000266.1 GCA_005239945.1 Nitrospira sp. | reverse complement strand
CTGTCGGAAAGCCGTGTGCGGGAAAACCGCACGCACGGTTTGATGAGGGGGGCAGATGAAACGAATGATAGTTCAGGGATTCTGCCTCTACTCTACTGATTTCTCTGTGTCCTTTGTGGTTAATCTTTTTACTTTTGATCGCAAATTAGTATAAGGCATTACTTACAGATAATTATCTATAAGATATTTCTTCCGTTCTTTTGCCCGGTCAACCCATTTGCTCTGGGGATAATCGGTTATTACTCTTGTATAAGCCTTAACTGCTAACTCATAATCCCTAAGTTCAGGGACACGGTCGTAAATATCCGCGATATAAAAAGCCGCTTCAGCCGCCGCCTCAGATTTTGGGTAATTTTTTATTGCCTGGTCATATTCTACTATTGCCTGACGATATTCTTTTCTTGCCCGGAAGACATTCCCTGCACCAAAATGAGCCTGAGATTCCAGTTCCTCTTTTTTTTGTGGAATAGGGGTAATTTGGGCTAAGACAGGTTGAAGTTCTACCGTGTCGGTACCTATTTCTTTAGGAGGTGGTAAAATACTTAACATCTTAATCAATCGTAGATACTCTATCCTTGCCTTTTCTGCCTGACCCGTCTTTTCATGAATTTGGGCTAATTTTAGATGGGCATCATGCTCAAAATCCTTTTTTTGCCCCATAATTTCTGAGAGAAGTTTTAATGCCTCCTCGTTTTGTCCTGCCTCAAGATAGTTATTGGCTAATTCAAAGTTTATCTTTTCCTTTAGGACCGTGTTTGGATAATTTTTGAGCAGGTTTGATAATTCGGCAATGGCATCTGCATATAGTTTTTTACTTCGTAATTCCTTAGCAAATTCAAAAAAAGGCGCCTCGGGCAAAACAGGTGGTTTTTTTGCCTCCACCTTTTTTTCTACTGTTGGTTTTACCTCCTCCTTTTTGGGCAATATCTCAATTTCAGGCATTACCTCCTTTTCTGTTAAAGAAGGAAACGAAATAGGTTTAGCGGGTTCTACTTCTTTTACAGGTGGTAAGGTGGGGAGTTCCTTTTCTTCCACGATTTCTTCAGGCTTTGTTGGAGGTAATTCGGCTAATATTTTATCACGGAATTGTTTTGCCTCAGCATTTTCAGGGTTTAGTTTAAGCACCTCCTTGAAGAAGTGTAGTGCCTCTTCCAACATCCCGGCCTTATAGTAAGCAAAAGCCACATCAAAATTTTCTTGCTCCAAGGCCTTGGCTACCTCTGCCGGGGTTTTAGGCGTAGGTTTATGCGGCAAAGATACACAACCACTACCCAGAAGAATTATTAGAATGAAGCAAAATACTATCCTTTTTTTTAACAGAGATATTTCCTCCCTTTCACAGTTTTTTCAGCACTTCCTCAGCGGCTTTCATTCCCGCACCGAGTTCAAATTTATAGCCCATGTCCATTAATATCATCTCTAAGGCAGATATACTCATGATGACATCGAACATCTCTGCATAACCCATGTGGGCAATTCTAAATATCTTACCTTTGAGGGCATCCTGACCACCGGCTACGGTTATCCCTAATTGGCTATATTTTTTAACAATAACCCCGCCGTCATCTTCCCCTGGTCCAAAAGCCGCTGTCAGTCCATTAGCCGGGCTTTTTGATAGAAGTCGTAAGCCTAATGCCGTAATCCCTGCGCGGGTAGCCTGTGCCAGAAGGCGATGTCTTTGCCATACCTTTTCTATTGTTTCCTGTTTAATCATATCAAGTGCCTGTTGTAAGGCATAGATTAAAGAAACAGGCGGGGTATAGGGAGGTTCTCCGGATTCCAATCCCTTTTTATAGGCCGCAAAAGAGAAGTAGAATTTAGGCAGGGTAGAGGTTTTACTCATTTCTAAAGCCTTT
The DNA here is from genome assembly GCA_005239945.1 of Nitrospira sp. Classification (GTDB taxonomy): domain Bacteria; phylum UBA9089; class CG2-30-40-21; order CG2-30-40-21; family SBAY01; genus SBAY01. The sequence continues at coordinate 816 of SBAY01000266.1, read as the reverse complement.
GGGCTAACCGCGGCAAAAGCCAATCCAGGTGGAATCATCAAACCCTTTTGAGAGCCAACGGCGGCTACATCGACATTCCACTCATCCATTCTGAATTCATCAACCCCTAAGCCACTAACCGCATCTACAACTAAGCAGGCATTAGTTTTAGCTACTACCGCCCCTATTTCCTTAATTGGCATAAGGGTGGCGGTAGAGGTCTCACACAGGGTAGTAAATACCACCTTTATATTTGGATTTTCCTTTAATTTAGCCTCAATTTCGTCCGGGCTAACCGCATAACCCCACTCTATGTCTAAGGGTATAAAATTAACACCATAAGCCTTACATATATTTCCCCACCGCTCACCAAATTTTCCACCTCTGACCACCAAGGCAGTATCACCGGCACAGAGCAGATTGGCCACGGCCGACTCCATTGCCCCGGTTCCTGACGAGGCATAGGTGAAAACATCGTTTTTGGTTTGAAATAGATACTTCAAGTCCTCATTTACCTGACCAAGCATTTCCTCAAAAACCTTTGTCCGATGGTGAAGAATTGGTTTCGCCTCGGCTAAACTTACCTCTGGTGGAACTGAGGTAGGTCCTGGTGACATTAAATAATACTTTTTACTCATTTTTTACATCCTCCTCTTATTTGTTTTTTGAGTGTTGCTCATTGCTAAATGCTTAATATAATACACTATTTTTATATGTTCTGTCAAGTTTTTTTTAAATATCTCAGTTCTGAAGAGTAAATTTTCAGGGTTCTTCTTTTTAAGGTAGGATTCGGGGACAAGATGGTATGTTAATTTAAAAAGGGTAGGCTTCGCCTGT
>SBAY01000372.1 GCA_005239945.1 Nitrospira sp. | reverse complement strand
TAAGGAGGTTTTCTTTGGGAGCCGTGTGCGGGAAATCTGCACGCACGGTTCTGCGGAGGGGCGTGAGGGAGTAATCCCTCCGTCTACTCCACAAGCAGAGAGGGGTCATGGGGTCAGACCTCGAAAGCAGAATTAACTTGACAAAATAAGAAAGATGTGTTATTATAAGGTTATTATGGCTAGACCTTGGAGAATACAATATGAAGGTGCAGTTTATCATGTTATGTCGAGGGGTGTTGCTCAAGGAGAGATATTTCTTTTTGATGGAGACTATCATCGTTTTTTAGAATATCTTGAGAAAGTTGTAGAGAAATTTGGTGTAGAGATTTTTGCATTTATTTTAATGGGGAATCATTATCATTTATTATTGCGTACTAAAGAGGCAAATCTTTCTAAGGCAATACAGTGGTTACAGACATCTTATAGTGTTTACTACAATCGGAGACATAACAGAATCGGCCATTTGTTTCAAGGACGATATAAAAGCATACTTGTAGGTGAAGAAAATTACTGGCAAAATTTAAGTTTTTATATTCACTTAAATCCAATTCGTGCAGGGATAGTGGAGAAATTAGATGATTACAGATGGAGCAGTTATCATGATTATGTACGGATAAAGAAGGTACATAAATGGGTATTAAGAAAAGAGGTATTAAAAGGATTAGGGGAAAGTGAAGAGGAATCTTTGATTAAATATCGAGAGTTAATAATGGAAAAAAGTGGACAGGAAAAGAAGATTTTAGAAGAGATACGATATGGATTAGTATTAGGTAGTGATAAGTTTGTTAATTGGGTAGAGAAGAAGTTTATTAACAGAGAGGTTATAAACAGTGAATTACCACAACAGAGAAAGTTAAGTGAGAATGAAATTACCAAAAGGGTATTAGATGCAGTGATAAAGGGATTTGGGATAGAGATGGATAGATTAATAAAAAGGAAGAGGTTTAGACAGCAGACAGGTAGGGATGTAGCAATTTATATTTTACATAGTCATACTGGATTGAGTAATAAGAAAATAGGTGTGATATTTGGGGTAAGCCCGACTGCGATAGGTAAAGCAAGTATTCGTATAAAAGACCAGATGAGCAAAGATAAAGAATTCAAAAAGAAGGTAGAGGAAATAGTTAATTCTGCTTTCGAGGTCTGACCCCAATACCATTGATATTTATAACTTAGCCTAACATGGTGTTTGTGGGAAGTTACGCTCCTCAAATTTTGATTCACAAAACTTCACAAACACCGAAATCGTTAGGCGAAATTTAATTTACCAAAAAGGAGAAATATGTGTATGAACAAAAAAGAAGAGGAAACAATTCGATACTATGAAAAGGAATTGGGGTGGGTACCCCCATTTGTAAAGATTCTAGCGAAATACTCGCCAGGGTCGTTAGATGGATATTTAACAATGCGTAAAGAGGTTCTGAAAGAGCCTCCAGAAGGTGCCTTACCAAGAAAGATTAAGGAGATGTTATTTTCAATCTTAGATTGTGTAACAGGCGAGGTGAATGGTGCAAAAGCCCATGCAAAAGCTGCAATTGATGCTGGATTAACTATAGAAGAACTGGTGGAAGGTTTTGTTATTGCAATTATGGTAACTGGTATCACTACAATGTGCAAGGCTGGTGTTGAAGCAATAAATGCAGCAGAAGAAAGACTCAAGGAGAGGAATGAATAGAAGTATCAAACTTCGCCTAACAGCGGATAAAAGGCTTCGCTATGCTTCGCCCAAATATCCTTTGGCAACTTTTTTATCCGCAGAAACGTTAGGTGAAATGCTCACTTCGGGTAAAAGAAAATATGGAGACAATCTATAATGGATGAAGATTATTAATACAATACATAAAGAAAGGATTCAAAAAATGGGCGCCTATCTATGATATTTGGACCATATTCATTGCGAGGGTAAGAGACAAAGTTGTGGATTTTACTAATGCAAGAAATGGTTCAAGAATCTTAGATATTGCGACTGGAACAGGAAAACAGGCTTTTGCGTTTGCGAAAAAAGGTTATGATGTCATTGGTATTGACTTATCGGAAGATATGCTGAAAGTAGCCAATAAGAAAAATAAATATAAAAATGTGAGGTTTGAAGTTGCTGATGCTACAAATATACCCTTTGAAGATAAATATTTTGATGTTTCTTGTGTATTTTTTGCTTTACATGACATGCCTTTGACTATCAGGGAAAAGGTGTTGCAAGAAATGGTCAGAGTTACTAAGCCAAAAGGAATTATAGTGATTGTTGATTATGCTTTGCCCAAGAATAAAATTGGTAGATTTTTGATCTATCATTTTGTCAAATCTTATGAGAGCAAATACTATCCAGAGTTTATAAAATCTGACATTAGAGCATTGATTAGGAAATTAGGAATCAAGATTGAAAAGGAATGTTTAGTGATGCGTGGAGCTGGAATAATCTTAAAAGGGAATAAGAATGGATAACGATGCTCAATAACTTAATATTGTTAAGACGCTATTGAAAGATGGGTTAAGATTGCTCGGAGAATTCAAGAAAAATAAATAACGAACGGAGTCTATTCTTAGGAGGATAAAAGTGATAAGATACATTCATACTAATCTAATCGCCAAAGATTGGAAGAGGTTAGCAAATTTTTATCAAGATGTCTTTGGTTGTACCAGGGTTATGCCAGAAAGGGATTTAACGGGAAAGTGGATCGATACCGGAACCGGAATTGATGGGGTTCATATAGAAGGTGTTCACCTTAAATTGCCTGGTTATGGTGATGATGGACCAACTCTTGAGATTTTTCAATACAATAAATATATTCCGGTAGAATCGCAAAAGATCAACCGACAGGGCTTAGCCCATATTGCCTTTAGAGTGGATGATGTTGATAAAAGTTTGAATGCCGTATTATCCGCAGGAGGCGGTAAACTGAGTGATATTATTAAGAAAGCATATACCAGGTTTGGGTACTCTCACATTTGTATATGCCAAAGATCCAGAAGGTAACTTTATTGAACTTCAGAAATACGACTGAGAAAAATAAACAAAACAACAGCAAAAATTACAGGAGGCGAGCAGATGGAAAAGGTGAATGTTTTTGAAATCGCGGACAGAATCAAAGAGAAATGGAAGGTAGTGGATATAGCAAATGTCAATGAATCTATTATTCGGCTTTCGGTTTTAGAGGGAGACTTTCATTGGCATGTCCATAAAGAGGTTGATGAGTTCTTCTTTGTTATCGAAGGCGGCCTATGTGTAGAGACAAGGGATAAAATATTCAATCTTGCCAGAGGAGAGGGAATCGTTGTTTCCAAAGGGGTTGAACATAAGACATCATCAAGAATGCGGACGTTGACTCTATTAGTTGAAAAACCAGCATTAAAACCAAGGGGAGATTAAAAAGGTGAAGAGAATCAAGGAGCGTAAATATGGATACATTCACCAGATCTAAGTTAAAAGAACGAATAGACCTTGCAGCTTCCTGTGGGATATATTGTGGCGTCTGCCCATCCTACCAGAAAAGAACTTGCTTTGGTTGTAGGTCTTGCGATAAGACCCAGAAGCGCATAAGTAAATGGCATTGCAAGATTCGGCAGTGTTGTTTTGATAGAAACAAGATTGATTTTTGCTGTCAATGTAACGATTTCCCTTGCAAGATACTTATTCGTCTTCAAAAGTCTCATTTAGGTGATAGGAGATATGAATACAGAAGGGAGATAATTGACAATCTTCTGAGAATTAAGAAAATTGGTAAAGAAAAATGGCTAAAGGAACAAGAAAGGAAATGGGATTGTCCAAAATGCGGTGGAACTATAATCTTTTACTTATATGAATGTCTTAAATGTGGGCATAAGTTATAATTGTAATGGGCGGGCTCTACTACTCTGCGGTTTATTTCGTAAGCCTTGCCTCGCTTTGCTCGGTTGTCTAACAACGGATAAAAGGGAAATCAAAGATTTCCCCAAATTGTTCATCACGCAACTTCTTTTATCCGCAGAACGTTATCTGAAATTGCGGTTTTTTTTTCACGGACGGAGGAGAGAAGGGTCAAACCGAGAATGTAGAAAGCAGATTCCTTTTAATTCTACATTTACCGGTTTGACCCTAATCTCCCTCTACTTCGTTGCTTTCGAACGAAAGGGAGGGAGCGCAATGTTGTGTAATAAGGTACTATGCTTTCTGCTTTCTCACGTTTTCGGAGACTGGAAGTACTTCTCGACAAAATCGTGTAAGCAAGAACGAAAGTGTCTTCGTTGTGGCAAACCTGATCATGCAACAACTCCTCCTGTTGTCCATGATTTTGGAAAGTGGCGGTACACCACGAGACCTAACAAAAGTTGTAAGCAGGTGGCAAGATGCAAAAGATGTTCCGAAAAGATCACTAGAGTTCATCATCATAACCCAGACGACAGATATGATAAATGTCTCCGTTATGGAGAGGAACTTCACCGTCATCATAATCCAGACGACAGATATGATAAATGTCTCCGTTGTGGAAAGAAACTTCACCACTGGTGGGGACCATGTACAACTATCCAAGTGGGCCTTTATCCTGGCGAAGAGATGACTGTAGATCCTTACTATCAATGTACAAGATGCGGCTTGACAAAAGCAGAAAGAGAGGGGAAGTATGATTCTTGCGAAGGATATTGTGTTGTGAAATACGAAGTAAGAAAGGGGACTAAGAAAGGGTAAGAAAGGTAAGAAAGGGGAGGGATACATACTGACCGTCATTTATGTGGACTATTCAAGTTGGATATTTTTACTGACTTGTTAAAAGAGATAGGTTTTGAAGTTAAACAATTGAGGTATGAACCTCCAAAATCTGCTGTAGAGCCTTCGGGTCTTGCAGGTTACGAGTATTATCCAATGTTTGTTTGTATCAAACTTTAGAAATATGCTCTGGCTTCAGATAAGACGGTGTTTGTGGCTCACTTCGTTCGCCCAAACCCAGCACTTTTTGTATCAGGCAATGTAAGCCTGCTTGACAAGACAAAGAATATGAGGGTTCCAGTGATATGGAGAAGAAAATTTGACAAAAAAGTGCTGGGCTTCACAAACACCGAAAACGTTAGGCGACATGTGCCATAATATTTATAAGGATATAAGGAAAGGAAATGTTTAGACCTCGTATTTATGTAGACACATCAGTAATTGGTGGTTGTTTTGATAACGAATTTGAGAAGTATTCACACCAATTGTTTGAGGAATTTATAGCGGGGGGAAAGAGGCTTGTAATCTCCGATTTGGTATTATTTGAACTTGAGAGATCGCCCGAAAATGTTAAGGAAGTGTTAAACGGGGTTACAGAAGACAACATTGAATATGTTTTTCTCAATGAAGAGTCAATATCCCTTGCAAATGCCTATTTGAAAGAAGGTGTGATTGCAGAAAATAGTCTTTCAGATGCTAGGCATATAGCTATTGCAACTGTGGAAAGAGTAGATGTTTTAGTGAGCTGGAACTTTAAACATATCGTAAATTTAAATCGCATTCATTTAATAAACACGGTAAATCTCAAGTTAGGATACCCTATGCTTGAAATTAGAAGCCCATTGGAGGTGATTTATGAAGGTTAAAAAATTTGATGCTGTAGAAATGAAGCGGAAATTACAAAAGGAAGCCGAACAGAAGTTATCAGGGCTTTCAGAAAGGGAACAACTTGAGCTTTTGGCTAAAAAATTTGAGCATTTAAGAAAACCAAAAAAGGTGGCACACGTCGCCTAACACAGCACAAACGAGTAAATTCCAAATGCTAACGCACTCCGTTTGCGCTGGAACCGTTACGCGAAAGCGCTAAGTTTAGGAGGAAACATGAAAAAAGAATGTATCTTTATTGATGTTTTTACAGATATTCCCTATTCAGGTAACCAATTGGCAGTCTTCCCGGATGCTGATGGATTAAATACCGAACAGATGCAAAAATTAGCCAACGAAATCAATTATTCAGAGACAACTTTTATTTTCAATAGTAGTGATTCAGAGGCGGATTTTGAGATAAGGATATTTACGCTCAAATTTGAACTGCCCTTTGCTGGTCATCCAATATTGGGAACCGCCTATTCTATTATGAATATCTTTGATATATGGCCAAAAAAGAGGAATATATTAAAATTGAAAACAAAAGTAGGTATTATTCCTCTTGAAAAAAGGAATGGTATTATCTGGATGACCCAGAAAGAACCAGGATTCTTTGATCAATATACAAATAAGAAAGAGATCGCGGATTTAGTCGGTTTGTTACCTGAAGATATTTCAGATAATTTACCCATTGAAGAGGTTTCAACAGGAATTAATATGCTCATAATCCCTGTTAAAAATCTTTCTGCAATTCAAAGGGCAAATGGTCATGTGAACAACCTGAACAAGTTCTTCAAGAATAAGGATTCTCTGGCGCCTTATCTATTTACACTGGAGACTATGAATGCCGAAGCAAAGGTTCACACGAGGTTCTTTGCTCCACATTTAGGAATAATAGAGGATGCAGCCACTGGAGCCGCAGCTGGTCCTTTAACAGCATATCTCTTAAAATACGATATTTTTGATAAATCTTTCGAAATCCAAAATGAACAGGGAATAGAGATGGGACGAGCATCAAAAATACTGATGAAAGGTGAGCTTAAAGATAACAAGTATCTAATAAAGATAGGTGGAGCATGTGCTTATGTTGGAAGAGGAGAGTTTACGATATAATGATAAAAACATCGAAAATAGGTGAGGTTTTTAAACAAAAATTGGCTATGCAATATTCTCCGGTTGGTTTCTATTTTGCAGATAAGAAACCAGAAGAAGCAATGGGGTTCAATGAGCCAGGGAACGGTTGTATCGTGCCTTTGATATTGGCAAGTGCTAAGGGTAAAACCGTAGCCTTTGATGAAAATTCCACAAGTTGGGAGTGTTCAGCCTTTCATCTTGGTTATAAGGATTGGATATTTACAGGGATAGAATATTTCCTATCCCATGGGGGATTGATTGGTAGGGGGTGCGAACGGTTTGTCAAGACACCCAGGTTGGCAAAGAGATATGTAGAATCCCTGAGACCTCAGGAGAAAACCAGGGGTGTAGCTGTATTCAGGCCACTGGAGAAATTTAGTGATTCAGAGAAACCCGAAGTGGTTATATTCTTCGCCAACGCCGACCAACTCAGTGCCCTGGTCTATCTGCTCTACTTCGATGCCCCTGAAGAAGAAAACCGATTAGTAGCGAGATTTGCTTCAGCCTGTGGTTCTATCATTACCTTGCCATTACGATACGCCCGAAGTGGTGAAAAAAAAAGCGGTTTGGGGACTCCATGATATCTCAGCAAGAGCGAGACTACCTAAAGAACTGATGACTTTAGCCTTTCCCTTTAACCTGCTGTTAGAAATGTACAAGGAGATGAAGGGGAGCTTTTTGTATACTGAAAGATGGGCTAAGATTGCACAAAGAATTCAAAATGAAAGGAGAAAAAATGTTGGCTAAAACAGGAAAAGCAAAGGAGGTCAAACTTCGCCTAACACGGTGTTTGTGGTTCGCTATGTTCATCCAAATGCTTGCTTAGGCTTGCACTTCACAAACACCGAAAACTTTAGGCGAAATTTCGCCCCCTCTAATTAAAATGATTGTCCATTTGCGATTTAAAAGGAAATTAGTATGCTCGATTTAATAATAAATAGGGTAGTTAATCTTACAGAGGAAAAAATCCCTTTTGCAAAGTTAGATAAGATCTCTTATGAAATTGGTAAATCTTTATTGGGTATCCCAAAAGATGGATTTGAATTAGTAGAAAGGTTATGGCAAGAGGTAAAAGGTAGAAAGGTTGAATCTAATAGTGATGTTTTGAAAGTTTCATCAATAACTGTTGTATTATCCAATATCTTAGGAATGTTATCGGGTAAACATTTTGGGAGAGTAGTAAATCTAATTGTAAAGATAAATCTTGAAGGAAGTAATTGGTACATTACGGATAATCTTGCTACAAGAGCAGTTAAAGGCTGCTATAGAACATCACCAGATAAAATAGCAGAAAAGGTAGCGGTCTGGATAAAAAGCGATAACAAGTGGCATAGAAGACTTGGCGTGGTATCAACCCTGGTAGGAGTAAAATATTGCAATATGGATGTAGATTGGGGACTGAATATTTTACAGGAGATAATTCCCCAGGATGAACCTATTGTAAACAAATCTATAGCCTGGATGCTTCGGGATTTATCCAAGAAATATCCTGATAAGGTAAAGAAATTTATTGAAAACTACAAGGATTCTCCAGACAGAAATGTAAAATATATTGTTAAGCACGGTGGGAGAAAATTGATATGGTAAACTATCAAGAAAAAGAATATAAATCTATCTTAAATAAGCATAAATTCATAGATAGTTGGTTTTGGAATAGATATGGGATTAATCCATATAATGGCTGTCAGTTTGGTTGTGTCTATTGCGACTCCCGGAGCGAGAAATATCATCTGCCTACAGATTTTGAGAATGATATTATCATAAAGAAGGATGTATCTTCGATGCTTGATAAAAGATTGACTAATGCAAGGGCATTATTACCCGATGTTGTTGCTTTTTCAGGAGCTTGTGACCCTTATCAACCAGCCGAAGCAAAATTTAAGAATACCAGGCAATGTTTAGAAGTCCTTGAAAAACATAAATACCCTGTTCATATTATTACTAAATCAAAATTGGTCTTAAGGGATCTGGATTTATTAGAAAAGATTGGGAGTAATCCCTCAGTTACGGGGTGTGAAGTTGTCAGACTAGAAAGATAGCGACTGATGCAATTGTATTGAAATTCCTTAAAATAGCCATGCCATTTGGATTCACAATAATACCTCTTCACACCCGTAACTGAGGCATTACGATTGGGAGAAATAATTGGTGTAATGTCTCTATCACTATTACTACAAGCAATCCTCAAGCAGCAAGATTCTTAGAGGAAAGGGTTCCCTATCCTCATACAAGATTTAATGTAGTAAAGACAATAAAAGAAAGAGCAAAGAATATCCAATCTGGGATATTATTCATTCCGATTGTTCCATTCCTTTGTGATTCTGATGAATCTTTAGAAGAGATGGTAAAAAACACCAAAGAAGTAGAAGCAGATTATATCCTCTTTGGTGGTGGTATGACAATGAGGGATGCGCAAGCAAAATGGTTTTTGAAACATTTAAAAGAAAACTACCAGGAATTTGTAGAAGGATACGAAGGGCTTTATCAATTCAGATATAATCCAGATTCTTATGAAGGAACTTATGAGCCAAAGAGAAGTTATGCGGTAAAGATTCATAAAAAATTATTTGCCTTATGCGAGAAGTATAAAATACCTTATAGGATAAAACGGTTTATTCCAGAGGATTTTAGAAGAGAAAATTATCTTGTTGCTGGAAAACTTTTAAATGAAGCTTACAGGTTGCAGATGTTGGGTAAAGCATGGAGTAATATCCATTGGGCAGGGCAGAATATACAGAATTTAAAAGAATCCATTGTTGATATTGCAAAAAGAGGGGAATTGCACAAGATTAGAAATGTAAATGATGAGATAGAATCATTCATTAAAGAGAATGTAACACTTTACCCATCTTGCGTAGTGTAAGTAAGGGAAAATGGAAAAGCAGAAAGACATCCCCAACGCCGCGATGGTCATCATGCCGGACTGCGGTCATTTTTTGCAGGAAGAGCAGCCTGAGCTGGTCGTCAAGCACCTGCTGGGATTTCTTAAAATAAAGGAAAAATTTTTATTCACGGAAGGAAGGGGGTTCTTTACAAAAACAAGATATGTATAAATGGAATGCAGAGGATTACCACAAAAATTCCGCTGAGCAACAAAAATGGGCGCAAGAACTTATACTAAAACTCGCTCTCCAGGGAAATGAAAGGGTTTTAGATATTGGATGTGGTGATGGCAAGGTTACGGCTGAGATTGCTGAAAAATTACCTAACGGTTCGGTCTTAGGTATTGATAATTCTGAAGAAATGATAAATTTTGCCCGCGAAAAATTTTCTTCAAAGATATACCCAAATCTTACCTTTCAACTGATGGATGCAAGGGATATAAATTTTATCAGTGAATTTGATCTTATCTTTTCTACCTCTACTCTTCATTGGGTCACTGCCCATCTGGCAATACTTAGAGGGATTAAAAGGGGTTTAAAACCTGGTGGAAGGATTTTGCTCCAGATGGGTGGTAAAGGGAATGCCGCCAAAATCCTGAAGGTTTCGGAAACAATTGTCCATAGCAAAAAGTGGCAGAGATACTTTACTGATTTTGTCTTTCCCTGGGCTTTTTATGGAGCAAATGAATACAGGGTTTGGCTGAAAGATGTTGAGTTTGAGGTAAAACGAGTCGAGCTAATCCCAAAGGATATGGTGTATAAGAGCAAAAATAGTTTGTTGGGATGGATTCGGACCACATGGCTCCCTTTTACACAGCGTATCCCTGAGGAATCTCGTGAGGATTTCATTGGTGAGATAGCAGATAGATATATTCAATCCTGTCCAATGGACGAAGAAGGTTTTATCCACATTCAGATGGTGCGATTAGAGGTTGAGGCTTTAAGGAGTTGACTGATTAAATGTAACTTGTATAGACTTCTGCAAAATGAGAAAAAAAATAAGGAGAGATTAAGAAGGGATAGAGGGAAAAATAGAAGATTAAGATAAAAAAGGAATTTTTGGAACATTTTTGGAACAAATTTGATAATTCAGGATGTATCTTTCCCTTTGGGGGATAATTAGATCTTTGAAAATTCAACTGTCAGGTTTCGTC
>SBAY01000047.1 GCA_005239945.1 Nitrospira sp. | reverse complement strand
TTTTCTTCCCTCCCGATAAATATATCGGCAGAAAAGAGATAATCTTAAGCAAAATCAATGCTTGAGAGAAAAACGCAAAAGTTCAGTCTATCAATTAGACTTCTGCAAAATGATGATTTTCACCTCAGCTGTCATTTCTTCCCGCGAAAGCGGGAATCCATTGAAAATGAAAGACTTCTGGATTCCGTATCAAGTGAACAATGACAAAAAAAGTGCTATTTTGCAGAAGCCTAAATTACCTACATATTTTCTTAGAATTTAAAATTTATTCCTGCTCCACCATAAAGACTTTTACTTAATGGCTTACCAATTAAAAATCTCTCTGTTTTATAACCAAGTATAAACCTTAAATCAATAAACTCGCTTCTTTTTAAAGGAGTAGTAGAATCAATATTTATATTAAATCCATTTGTAAGGGATGCATTTTTTTCTGCTATTTGACCATTTGTTACTGGAGGTTGCCTCCAAAAATCTACTTTACAATCTAAAATAAAATATTTTGTTTGAAAGATATTATCTACTGCTATACCCAATCCCCAGAATTCAGTAAATGTTTTATCTCCTATCCTTGCATAAATATTTCCAAAATTTTTTGGTGTCTTTAAGTATACATTTATATAATACTCATTCCCAAATGGGGTCATATGAAACTCTGTTGTTGGAAAGAAATCTACACTTCCTATCCTTATCATAGGTATCTTTAGTTCTTCTTTTCCCTTGCAAATGTAATTTATTAGATAATTATACATAGCTATAGATATCATTGGATTATACAACTTAAATTTACAGGCTTTCCTTAGTTCTTCAGAACCAATTTTATAAGAATTAATCGCTGTTTCTGTACCTAAATATTTAGAATTTATTTTAATTATATACACTCCTTTATCACTTGTCCTAAATTCTGGATTATTTAAATCCCCAGCACTGCCAAACAAAAATTCAGCAATGTCTATATTAAAAAGGTATGTAGGAAGTTCATAGTATTCAGCATATCCCTGTTTTAAAAATCTCTTTTCTAATATCTGAGAATATACAATATTACTTTCAGGACCTCCTGTCGATATTAAGATGTGTTTATCTATTGATAAATCTTCTCTTCGAGAAACATAAACAGAACCACCACCTTTTCCATAAGGGCCAGGAAGATTTATATCGATACCTGTTATTCCACAATCAAATTCTAAAGCTCTTAGTGCATGCCCAAAGACTTCATGTTGTCCTACTATTGCAACTTCACTTAATGGGAAGTCTAATAAGGACATTTTTATCAACCTCTTGCTTATCCCAACTGTCTTTCTAAATCTATCGTTTTTACCCCCGGGTCTCCTTTTAAAAAAATTGTCCACATAACGATTTATTATTCTATTAGCAGAATGCACATTTTCTGCTCCTATCTCCATAACTGGAGGATAGGTAAATAAGAATGCGTACACATCCCTTTCTTGATGATTTTCTGCATAACTCACTTCTATCAATAAAGTTATACTTATTATTAAAAGAAAAAAATAACCTATTTGTTTCATGATAAAATCTTTCTATCCTATCGCTACATTTTCAAATTGAGTATCGTATAGTTTTTTATAAATACCTCCCCTTTTAATTAATTCTGCGTGGGTTCCTCTTTCCTTTATTTCCCCTTTATCTAAAACTATAATTTCATCTGCTGAAAGTATAGTAGATAGTCTGTGAGCTATAATAAATGTAGTGCGATTTTTTATTGCAGAGTTAATACTTTCTTGAATATACTTTTCAGATTCAGAGTCTAAAACAGATATTGCTTCATCAAAAATTAAGATTCTCGCATTTGCCAAAATTGCCCTTGCAATAGCAACTCTTTGTCTTTGTCCTCCTGATAATTTTACTCCTCTTTCACCAACTATTGTATAATATCCATCTGGCAATTGAGTGGCAAATTCATCTACTTTAGCTATTTTAACTGCTTCTAAAAACATTTCTTCTGTAATATTTTCTCTCCCAAATATTATATTTTCTCTTATACTTGCATTAAAAAGAAATATATCTTGAGAAACTAATCCAATCTGTTGACGAAGTGATTTTAACTTGACCTTTTTAATATTGTACCCGTCAATATAAATTTCTCCTTTATCTACATCATAAAATCTGGGAATTAGATTTATCAGTGTAGTCTTCCCTTCACCACTCATTCCTACAATCCCTATTACCGTGTTCATCTTTGCAGAGAAATTTATATTTTTAAGTACTTGCACTCCTTTTGAATCGTAGGAAAAAGAGACATTTTTGAATTCTATTTTTTCTTTTATTAATGGTAATTCAATTGCATCTTTATCTTCTTGAATTCCAGATTTAGTATCTAAAATTTCAAAAATACGCTTAGCTGCCGCCAGTGAAGTTTGAATTTCAATATTTGACTCAAATATACTTGAAAGGGGTGTATATAAATAATTAAGGTAATATATTATAGCAATTAAGGTTCCAATCGTCATTGTTTCTTTGATTACACTATATCCTCCATATCCCCACATAATAGTTACTGCAAGGACACTTATTGATATAGTTGACATAGAAGCTAAAGCATCCTTAATTTGTAATGCCCTTTTCTCTTTTTCAGTATCACTAATATTTTTATGAGCTTTTTTCTCTCTATGTTCTTCACTTGTAAAAGATTGAGTCAATTTTATGCCTAATATGTCTTCTTGAAGGTTACCTAAAAGAGCCTCTTGTCTTTCTTGGAGTTTCATACTCGTCTTGTATACTTCTTTCATAAGCACTCCAAATATTAGAAGGAATAAAGGTATTATTATGGATGCTAATAAGACTAATTTCCAATCAAGGTAAAATAATATTCCTATAACTGTAATTGCAACAATACTATGATTTATCAAATGGAGTAATCTATCAGCGAATAAATTTTGGACGGCATCAATATCCGTAATAATTCGAGCCAAAATCCCTCCACTCTGCCGCTCATTATAAAATTTCATAGGCATCTTTTGTAAATGTTTATATATTTGTGAGCGAAGGTCTATAAAGATATTCTGTCGAATGTCTGAAAGTAATACGGTTTGCAAAAATGAAAATAGATGCTCACAAATATACAAAAATATTACAACGGATGTTCCATCTGGTACCCACAGTGGTGATGTAGCTTAACCTATTGAGGATCAATTACTTTTGCGGTTTTTTGTCAATTTTTTTCTCGTGG
>SBAY01000081.1 GCA_005239945.1 Nitrospira sp. | reverse complement strand
TTGATAAATGCTTTATTCGATGTCCATTCAACCAAATTCCAGTTAAGGTCTATCATATTAGTTTCTGGCGTAAAGAAGAAGGATGTTACCCCCTTTGCCCCAGTCTCTCCTCAAACTGAACTAACTTTGGGAGATCCATCTTATCTACCAAAAGTTGCTGAAAGGCATAAATCCGTTTACTCTCTGGCAAAACAATTGCACCACCTCGTTCCATGTCATCTGACTTCTATCATTTGGGTTCTTACTCATACCTTAATGCTTCTACTGGGTCAAGGCTTGCAGCACGAATTGCAGGATAGATACCGGAGATAACTCCGACTACTATTGATACAAAAAAGGCTAATACTAAATATACAAAGGAAATAATAAATGGATATTTATTTAGAACCTCAAGTATAAATGTAATTATAATCCCTAATCCTATCCCAATTATACCTCCACATAGACTAATTACTATTGCTTCAACTAAAAACTGTACCAGAATATCTATATCACCTGCTCCAATTGCCTTACGGAGACCAATCTCTTTTGTCCGCTCAACTATGGTAGTAGTCATAATATTCATAATGCCAATTCCACCAACAATTAAAGATACAGAGGCGGCTGTTAATGCAATCCAAGCAAGTATATTGATTATAGTATTAGCAAATTCAATATGTTCCTGCATAGTCTCTGATTCATAAGTATATTGTCCTTTATGCCGTTTGGTGAGTAATTTTTTTATTTGCTCTGTGGCTTCATTCGCCATATCCTTTGAATAGGCAGAAGCCTGAATATAATGCACATCTTTAGTATTTTCCTGATGTTGGATAATGGTATAAGGGATGATAACCCGTTCATTTGCATTAGGAATACTCCCTTTAGGTCCCAAATTCTCTATGAAGTTTCTATCCTTTCTTTTTAATACCCCTACCACTGTATAGCTTTTATTTTCGATATATATTTGTAAATTAATTGGGTCTTCTTTACCATTAAATAATTTTTGGTAAACATCACTCCCGATAATACAAATATTCCTTCGGTATTCAATATCATCTGTAATTAAAAATCTACCTATCTCTAAATAAGCATTATCTATTTTCGCATAATCAACATCTACACCCTCTACAATTATTTTAGCGTATTTTGTCTTATATTTAGCCCATACCCCTCCCCACTTTCCTAAGCACGGTGAGACTAAGTTTACGAGTGAACATTGCTCTCTTATTGCTTCTATATCATCATTTGTTATTCCTGTACCATGCTTTTCTACTTTACCTGGTTTTTCTTCCCACTGCCTATATACCCATAGGTTTGTGAGTCCAAATGTCTCTAACTCTTCAAAGACAAGTTTCTTACCTACTTTACCTACTGCACCAACTATAACGACTGAAGATACGCCAATTATCACTCCAAGCATAGTCAAAGTAGTACGCAGTTTATTTGTACTCATAGATAAAAATGCTATTCTTATACATTCTAAAAATCTATTCATCTTCTACTACCTTACCATCTTTTAGTTTAATTATCCTGGAGGTATATGCAGTCCAACTCTCTTCATGGGTTACCAGAATGATTGTTTTACCTTGTTGATTTAATAATTTAAATATCCCCATTATTTCTTTACCAGTATTTGAATCTAAATTTCCTGTGGGTTCATCTGCTAAAATTATTACAGGCTGATTAACCAATGCTCTGGCAATAGCTACTCGCTGTTGTTCACCACCGGATAATTGGTTAGGTAAATGAGAGATCCTATCCTTTAATCCGACAGATGCTAATGCCTCATAAGCAAGCAGATGCCTTTCTCTAAATTTATATCCTGCATAAATAAGTGGTAATTTAACATTGCAAATAGCGGATAATTTTGGCAGTAGATGAAATTGCTGAAAGATAAAGCCAATCTTTTTATTTCGGATATAAGGCAATGCAGAATATGGCAGTTGAGAGATGTTTTCCCCCTCTAAGAGATAAGTACCTGAATTAGGTGTAGTCAAACAGCCAATTATATTCATCAATGTTGACTTACCAGAACCAGAAGGCCCCATAATAGATATAAACGCTCCTCTTTTAATAGACAAACTCACACCTGATAATGCATGTATCCTTGTTTCTCCTAAAGAATAAATCTTATGAATTCCTTGAATCTCAATTATCGGTTTCATTTTATCTTTATCACTTTCATTTTCTCTTTTAATTCTATCCCTTGAGATTTAATTACTTCATCTGCCCTATTTAACCCAAAAACTTCTATATGTGAAATATCACTTATCCCAGTAGTAATTCTTTTCTTTTTAGCTATTCCTTCATCATAAATGAAGACAAACTTACCTTCTTTATCTTCTAAAACAACATCTATTGGTAAAAAAATTGTATTTTTAGTATAGGTAATTATCTTTACCTCTACCTGATTTCCTATTTTTAAAACAGGTGGTAGATTCTTAGGTATTATGGTTACTTTTACTATTGTATGTTCTTCTCTGAGAGTCTGTATAGCTTTTGGAGCAATTTTTGTTACTATTCCTGAGATTTCAGTATCTTTTATTATCTGGTTGGTGATGATAGCCTTATTTCCTATCTTTACCTCAGGTGCATCAAGTTCATCTACATCAGCCTCAATCTCTAATGAGGAGGTATCAGCTATTGTAAATAATAAATATCCTACTGAGACAAATTGGTTATCCTTTACATTTTTTGTTATTATTACCCCATCAATAGGTGAGAGGCACTCAAGTCTATTCAACATAAGTTCAGTAAGTGCTAACCCTTCTTGTGCCATTTTTACTCTAATCTTTGCCAGGTTATATCTATCTTCACATTTTTGTAGTTGAGTTTTTGATGTAGCACCTATATTAAAAAGCTCCCTTTCTCTATTTAATTCCGCTTTGCTATCGTTAAGTTCAATATCTACCTCGTTTAGTTTTTCTTTTGCTTGATTATAAAGATTTCTTGTTTCCTTTTCATCAAATTTTAAAAGACAACTACCTTTTTTGACCCATTGTCCTTCTTTAACTAATACCTTTTCTACGAATGCATTATTCTTAGTTATAACTTCAAACTCTTTACTTGCCTTTATCATTCCTAATGCAGTAATGGATATGGTAATATTACCTTTTTTAATCTTGACTATATCTACTTTTTGTCTATCTTGAATTGGTAAACTCTTAAGTAGAAAATATCCAACTAAAAAAATAAGAGCTATTACAATAACAATCTTAATTATTTTCTTCTTCATCATAGTCTCCAACTGCTTTTTTTAATCCTGCCTCCTGGATTTTATAATCAATTCTTGCCTCAATAAATTTTGTATTAGTCTCTTTTAGAGCCAATTCTGTCTCATTTAACTGTGAATTAGTTATTCTGCCTAATTCATATTGCAAGGTAGCTATTTCAAAGTTTTCTTTAGCTAAAGAAAGATTTTTTATTTGGGATTGAATTATTCGTTTTGCTAAAGTGAGTTTTTTATATACTTGATTTACCTCATTTTTTATCTTTGATTTTAAATCTTCAAGGTTTATTTTAGCCATCTCTAATTCTGACAACGCCTTTTCTACTTCTGATGATGTTTGTTTAGCATCAAATATCAAAAGACTTCCCGTTAGTGCTACCTGCCAATTTGTTGCTTTGGTTTCAGAGATACTTTTATCAAATTCATCTTCCCTTGCGGACCAATTATGATTTGCCATTAGATAAATTTGAGGGTATTTCTTACTCTTGGTAATTTTTACTAAAGTTTCTTCCTCTTCTATTTTCTTCTTTGCCAAATGGATTTCCAACCGATTGGCTAATGCCTTTTTTATAAGTTCTTGTAAGTCATATATTAAGTTTTCAGGAACTTGAGTATCATCAATTGGTATTATCTCATCATCTATATTTAATAATAAACAAAGTTTCTCTTGTGCTATTTCTAGGGTAGTTTCTGCCTTAACTAATTCACATAACACATTTGCTAATAATACCTCTTGTTGTTGTAATTCTATCTTTGGTATCTTGCCTGCTTTAAATCTTTCTTTATGTATCTCAAGTATCTTTTCAGCATGTCTTACTTGATCTTGATATAATTCTTTTAACAAAATTGCCTTTTTAAATTCCCAGTATGCCGAAGTGACATCAAAACATAATTCAATTTCACTTAGTCTTTTCTCATATAATGAGATATCTCTTATAGTTTCTGCATTTTTTATAGTATTAGATATCTTCCCACCGGTATAAAGTGGTTGAGAAAATCTAAGTGAGATTGCATTCTCCCATGGTTCAAAAGTAGGTTTAGGAATAGTAATTTCTTCGTTCATAATAGTAATAGCACTGGGTTCTTCAAGTGTAGAGATTATCTTGTTATAGCCTGTATTCAATCCTATAGTTAATTTTGGTAATTTCTCCGCCTTTGCTGATTTAAGTTCTGATTCAGATGCCTTGCTTTTTTCAGTTGTATTCTTAATGGCAAGATTTCTTTCTAAGGCTATATTGATTGCCTTTTTTAAGGTTAACTCCTTCGCCAAACTCATTAAAGGTATAAATAATACAATCATAATAATACAGATTGTTACTCTTAACTTCAATCTTTATAAATCCTCCTTTTAATTCTATCACTGAATTTTTGCGTTTTTTAGAGAGTTGCCAATACAGATTCAATGGTTTTGCCCATTTTCCCTTGTTGGTGGCTCCAGATTAAAAGCTCTTTGAAAAATAACTGT
>SBAY01000222.1 GCA_005239945.1 Nitrospira sp. | reverse complement strand
TGTATTTTATTCCATTTGTGTAATTCCTTTATTTTTCAAGGTTATTTGGTTCCCTTAAATTATCCTTTTTGGGTCAATTTGAATTATTCCCTACATTCTATCTTTCCAGCCATTTAATAACATAATTTCTACTGGCACTATCAAGCTGTGCCTTTGGCTTACCATTTGTTGGGTCACGGATAACAAGTAGAAATCAACCCGGATATATAGCTGAAAATAATTCCTCTGGAGTATCTGCTTGAGCATTGTATAACTTCCAATAATCTAAAGCATTCCATTTACCCGATGTTTTATCACGGTACATGCAAATACCATGAGCAGAACCAATAGCTATGTGCTGTAAGATATACGATTCATAACCATGTTGTCTTAATGCATAAGCCTGAAAGCCCATCTGCTCTACACAATTACCTTTTTTGGTATTAAACACCTCTCCTGGATTAGAATAGTCATTATCATCTTCGTATCTAAAATAGTTACCAGTATACCAGGCAGCCTTTTCAGGTGTATCAAGTTTATCTACGGTTTCTTCAAAATTAGAATTTTTCACATCCGGAGGATTATTTAACCAATAGTAACTTCTACCGAAAATAGAAGGTTCCATAGGAAGATTTAGTTCTTTATCTAATATATTTCCCATAAGATTTGACTTTTTATCACCAATTCTGAATTCAAGGCCATATCTATTATCATCCCCTTCTTTACGCTAGAATAAATTTAGATATGAATTTGTAAATTCTTTTCCAAGGATAACCACAGTATAGTTTTTTAAGGTGAATAATTCTTTATGTTCATCTCCAAATCTTGTGCCCCCTTCCATATACCAATTATCAGCAGTATGAAGGTTAACTTCTACCCTTCTACCTTGATGAAAATGGTCTTGTCTTATAAGTTCAAGTCGTAAAGGTTCATAAAAGGAAATCCCTATCTTTAATTTCTCAGGTAACTGAAGATTAAATGTAGTTGATACCTCATAATTTTGGATGATAAAAAAAGATAGAGGTATTATTATCTCATCAAGTTGAACAAATCCATTATAATTCATTTCTGTATCGAAGTTAGGAGTAAATTTCTTTTTTACTCCGACTCCTACTCCTGCTCTTAAATAACTAAACATAGAGTGAACATGTCCATCTCTTGGTTCTGATGGGTCAATAGCAATTATACCATCAAAGTATAAGTTTAAATTGAGCAAAGTATTATGTGTTTTATCAAGGAGGATAGGGTTGGCATTAGTAAACCTATCATGACCATAGTTGGCTAATACCTTCTTTAAAGTTGGCTTATAATTTGAATCTTCAGCAAATAGTGAAGGAAGATAAAAAAACCCTAATCCCATTTTAGTATCATGACTTATTTTTTCACTCCAGAGGCTTCTTTGTCTTACCCACTCAAGTTTAGTAAGTATTGCATCATCTAAAAGGTCATCTTTATCTATCTTAGAGATCTTGAATATAAATGTATGTTTCTCTTCAGGATTCCAGTCTAATTGAATTCCCTGCTCTAAAGGATATCCCCAATTATCCTGGTAGAGATAAATCTCTCCTTTTAGATTTTGTAAGAGGTTATAAGTATAGCTTATTTCTCTACTTCCTAATGTAAATGCTGATTTCTGTTTTCCTTCTGTAATAATTGGGCAGATAAGAAAAAAGATTAATGTTCCAATAAATAATTTCCTCTTTAACAACTTTTTCCCCTTTTTTCATTAGATTTAAATCAGTTTTAAGATAATTCTACCATAATTTTTAATAAAAAGGCAACTCTAAATTTAATAAAATGGGAGAGATAACCAAGGTTATCTCTCCCATTTCTATAACTATTTGTTAGCTCAGGACTCACTACTAACGACACTACCATACCTGATGAACATGTACTAAATCCCTTATATTCTCTCCAGTGCCTCTTTTAAATTTTTAACCCCTATTAACTCGATTGGATAAGATTTTAAATCATCTAAATCATACTGCGGTAAAATAATTTTTTTAAATCCAAGTTTAGATACCTCTTCGATTCTCTTTTCAATATAACTTATTCCTCTGACCTCTCCGGCTAATCCTACCTCTCCGACAATAGCTATTTTAGAGTCTATTGGTTTATCCTTAAGACTTGAGACTACAGCACAGGCAATTCCTAAATCTGCTCCGGGTTCCACTATCTTTATTCCACCGGCAACATTGACAAAAACATCATAAATTCCAAGATGTAATCCCATGCGTTTTTCTAAGACAGCCAATAACAGGGCGGTGCGATTATAATCCACGCCGAGTGTTTCTCTTTTTGCCAGACCAAAGTTAGTTGGACTAACCAAAGCTTGCAATTCCACTAAGATAGGTCTTGTTCCTTCTACACTTGCGGTAACCACCGAACCTGAAACCCCTACCGGTTTTTGTGATAGAAATGCGGCTGAAGGACTATTTACCTCTATTAACCCATTTTCTCGCATCTCAAATACCCCAATCTCATTTGTCGAACCAAAACGATTTTTTACTGCCCTTAAAATTCTATAGGTATGGTGTTGAGCCCCTTCAAAATAAAGCACCGTGTCAACTACATGTTCCAGAATCTTTGGTCCAGCAATAACCCCTTCTTTGGTTACATGACCAATGATAAAAACAGCTATGCGTTTTTGCTTGGCTAAATACATTAATTGTGTGGTGCATTCACGGACCTGACCAACACTACCGGGAGATGACCCAAATTGTGGCTTATAAATTGTCTGGATAGAATCAATAATGACTACTTCGGGCTTTAATTCTTCTATTTTGGCTATGATATAATCTAAATTACATTCTGCCAGGATATGGAGATTTTTAGATCCTGCCTTTACTCGCATTGCCCTTAATTTAATTTGCTGTAATGATTCCTCCCCTGAAACATATAATAATAAACCATATTCAGCACTTAGTCTGTTGGCAGATTGAAGAACTAAAGTCGATTTCCCGATACCCGGGTCACCACCAATTAAAATTAAAGACCCGGGAACTACCCCACCGCCTAAAACCCTATCGAACTCATTTATTTTAGTCAATAATCTCTCTTCCTCTAAAACCTCGATTTCACAAACAGATTTTGATTCTTGAGGAGGTATAGAAGGATATTTAGAGGCAGGAATTTCGAGCTCTTCTGCGAATGTATTCCATTTCTCACATCCAGGACATTTCCCCAGCCATTTCAATGATTCATAACCACATTCCTGACAATAAAATTTAGTTTTAGATTGATTTACCATCATTTTACCTATGTATCACAAGCATCTTGCTTGTATTTGCTCAATCTGGAAGCTCGAGTTACAACCTTCCCTATCCCCTATTCTACCATATTCTCAATTTATTGTCAATCTTAATTAACATCCTTCAGTTCTGAAGAGTAAATTTTCAGGGTTTTTCTTTTTAAGGTACGATTTGTGTACAAGATGGTAT
>SBAY01000278.1 GCA_005239945.1 Nitrospira sp. | reverse complement strand
CCCAATGTTATTGTAAGTCGTGGCTAACCCTGCCTGGTCGCCTATCTCCTCACTAATCTTCAAATCCTTCTCATACCACTTCAACGCCTCTTGATAGTTGCCCCTGGCATGATGAATTTCACCAATGTTATTGTAAGTCGTGGCTAACCCTGCCCGGTCGCCTATTTCCTCAAAAATCTTTCTACTCTTCTCAGACCACTTCAACGCCTCTTGATAGTTGCCCTGGGTATAGTGAATTAACCCAATGCTACTGTAAGTCGTGGCTAAACCTATCTGGTCGCCTGTTTTCTTGGTAATATTCATGCCTTTATTATACCAGCTAAAAGCTTCCTTGTATTTGCTCTTGCTATAGAAACAGTTACCAATAAGGATGAATAAGGCACCTTTCTCTTCATCGGTAGGTTTAAGTTTAAGACATCGCTTGAACTCCTCAATTGCCTCATCAAATCTATATTCCTGTTTGTACTTTTGCCCTTTTTCAAACGCCTCTTTTACCTTTAGATTGGGAGATTCTGGGAGTCCATCGTAGTAATCCATAGGAGGATAGAACTCGGCACTTACTCTGAGCGGGCTTACCTCTATCTTTTTAAGAGGGCCTGTCTCTTGCGGCTGAAAAATAAACTTGATGGCAACCATCAATCCAAGAAGGAAAATTGCTCCAACCACAATTGTCATTTTAAGAGAAGGTATCTTTATCCTTCTCCTTGCTTTTGGTGAAGGTTTCTTTGGCTCCTGCCCTTCAGACCACAAGACCTCATATATTGGTATCTTTTCTTTTAGCCCTTTCAGCGGATAGTTACCATGGAAATGGAGATTAAGCCGTTCTTTCTCAACCTCTTTGGCTGTTGCCTTAGAGATCAGGATTTGCCCACCGTCTGCCAATGCCTCAATTCTGGCGGCGGTATTGACTGTATCGCCGTAAATGTCGGTTGGCTCTTTGATTGCCCTGCCTGTGTGGAGGCCGATTCTGATATGGATTTTATCATCTGCCCCCTGGTTATGCTCAGCCAATCTCTCCTGCATTCGGATAGCGGCTCTCACCCCATCTCCTGCTTCATCGAACCCGGCCATAATGGCATCACCGATGGTCTTGATTATCTGACCGTGCTCTTCTTTGATGATTGGAAAGAGCAGGTCATTATGCCTTTGCACCATCGCCCGACCAGCAGTATCTCCTTTTGCAGCAAAATACCCTGTCGAGCCAACGATGTCAGTGAAGATAATAGTTACCTGCTGGCTATAATCCTTCCTTATAACCTCATCGATTTCATTGCGTTTCCTTAACAACTCTTCAATTGGGACTGGCATTCTTGTTTCCTTTTTTTTAAATTTGCTAAATAAGTCGAGTAATCACGGTTTAGTATTCTTTGTTTTGCCGTTGGTTTATCAATTCATCTCCTTCCTGACAGCGACGATACTCCTTCGATATTTGAAACAGGTATTTTAGGAGTAGCAAACAAGTAGAACAAGCAATCCTTAACCCTGAACAGGTTTAAAACCTGGAAGGGGTGACATTGTTGTAACTTGTAGGTGTTGAATTTAGATGCGTTTGCCCTGCTTACCCCCCTGAACGCTTATATTTTTTACAAACCAAAGAAAGATTTAATCGCCAGCATTGCCAGATTGAGGAAAGGGGCAGGATAAATACCGATAACGATAATGCTGATTACCGATATAAGAATACTTAGACTTAATGATTTTGAGGTAATAATTGGTGTGGATTCCTTTGGTTCTTTGAAGTACATTATCTTGACTACCACAAAATAGTAATAAACCGAGACGACACTAAAGAGCACACCGACTACTGGAAGCCAGATTAAGCCTTCTTTTATGGCACCGGCAAAGAGATAGAATTTACCGATAAAACCCGCCAACGGAGGAATACCAGCCATCGAGACTAAACTAAGTAACATGGCTAAGGCTAAAAGGGGTGCCCTTTTCCACAACCCGGCATAATCTTCGATAGTATCCGAGCAGGTCTGGTTAGAAAAGGCAATGACCACTAAGAAGGCACCAAGTGAGGCTAATGAATAAACCAACAAATAAAGGATGACTGCACCAATGCCCACATCCGTAACTACGGCTAAGCCAATGAGGATATACCCGGCATGGGCAATGCTGGAATAGGCTAACATCCGTTTGATATTGGTTTGGGGTAGGGCACACAAATTGCCAAGCCCCATAGAAAGCACCGACAAAACCGCCATCAACATTAACCAATCCACCTTTATATCCACAAAACAGACTAAAAATACCCGCAGGATGACCACAAAACCTGCCACCTTTGAGGCTGTGGCAAGGTAGGTGGTGATAGGCGTGGGTGCTCCTTCGTAGGTATCAGGAACCCACATATGGAATGGTGCCGCGGCAATCTTAAAGCCAAACCCGGCCATTAATAAGACTATGCCTAAAAGCACGATTGGGCTCATTGTCTCCGGGCATATATCCTTAAGGAATGTTGACCCGGTTAATCCATAGAGAAAACTTATGCCATAAAGCAATACCGCTGAAGACAACACCCCAAACAAGAGATATTTTACCCCTGCCTCTGCGGATTTTGGGTCTTTCTTCAAATAACCAGCCAGAATAATACAACTTAAACTGGCCAACTCCAATGAAATAAACAAGGTAATAAATTCAGCCGCAGAGACCATAAAAAGCATACCGAGTGTAGCCAAAAGTAAAAGGCAGTAGTATTCACTTCGATTAGCGGGTAGTTTATAATTTAACGAGGACAGGACAACTAAAGTAGTTATAACCAACAATAATTGTTTAGAAAAAATAGCCATGTTATCCATGACCAACATCCCACCAAAAAGTTCACCCTGTCTCAAGGTAAAGGTAGAACTCAACCCGGCGAGCAGACCAATTATAGTTAGCCAGCCAGATATTCCTTTGCCTTTTGGCAGAATCAGGTCAATGACAATAACTAATATTGCCGCCCCAAAAATAATTAATTCTGGATTTAATAAACTCCAATCAAATTTACTCCAATCTATCACTTTTACTTCCCTCCTAAGATTCATATTTCAAGAGATAACACTCACCTTCCATCTGCTTTATTGATTATTATCCAACCGTACTAATTTCATACAACTCTGCCGTAAGATTACCCAACGAATTCCGGGAACACAATACTAAATTATTTTTCATATCTCAAAAATTAGTATTATGTCCCTCGAACATTGAACATCCACTATTACTGCTAACGTCTCCTTTAGATTATCCATTTTCTTACACTCCTATTTATTGGCGGAATTTCATATAACGGTATCGGCATATCTGAACTTTGCGAAGCAAAGTTAGATGAAGCAAAGCGTAATCAGATATGCCGTGTTAGCCGATGTTGGACCTTTTCTTCCTTAACCTTTCGACCACGAACTAAAGTTATCTTTTGTTTTTGTGATCTTCTACACTTATCGCAGATAAGCTTGTTTGGGCAACTCGTATCAGACCCACAATTCAGACATGGAAATATCTTTTCTTTAATCTCCACTGATTATTACCTCCTGGGGCTGACAGAGGAAAATCTCATTCAGATTAAGTACCCTGTTCACCTCATTCACTGCAACCATAACATTAAGGCTTACAATATGTTGAAAATTATAACTCACCAGTGCATCAGCTTTCCAGAGGGTTGCAACAGCAATATGAAGAGCATCTTCTTTAAAATCGGAAGGTACAATTTCCTTGTCACAGTATGTTTGTGCAAGTTCCTCTGCCTGCCTCTTTAAACCCACTGAGATTCTCTTTAATTTTGCTTCTTTAACTTTTTGCCACAACCTCTCAACAATATGCTCTGGCGCAGCTTCAATTTCCTGTTCACTAACCCAAGAATAAGCTCCAATAAATTTTCCATCAGCAATTTGTTGCAAAAGCAAGTTGACTTCCGCAAAACGACTGGGATTACCACGATTTAATGACCAACCTAATATTGATGAATCAAGATATAATTGTAACTTCCTCATGTGAACCTCCTATCTTCTATCCAGGTTCTGTCAACTAACTTTTGCAGGAAATTTAATGTATAAAACCACGAATGGACACGAATAATATTTAAGGTCTTAAAATTAAAGAAGTTAGAGATTAAAATTG
>SBAY01000092.1 GCA_005239945.1 Nitrospira sp. | reverse complement strand
CCACGAGAAAGAAACTAACAGAGAATCGCAAAACTAATTGATTCTCAATAAGTTAAACTGCACTCACTCTGTTGATACAAGGTGGAACATCCGTTAAAAAAGGAAATTTCAAAGAAAAGGGAGAATAAGCAAAGTTAAAATATCTTTATTTATGAAAATGGGTAAAAAAATAGTGTTTTTAAAATTTATATTTATAGCAGTTTTTCTTAGTAATCTAACTTTTATAATAAGATATGGAGAAGCACATGAGGAGAGTGAAATGTTAGAGGGACAAATGAAAGATGAACCTATATCTGTTTATCATTATGATGTCGAGGCAAAAGTCATTCCCAAAAGATGTAAGTTAGAAGTCAAATAGATTACTAAATGTAAGGTAAGATTTGATAATGTTTCAGAAATTATCTTTTATATTAACAGAGTTTTATCTCCAGAAATAAAGAAAGTTGAAATAAATGAAAAAAAAACTTCTTTTACATTGGAGGGGTCAAGATTGTCTATCAAAACAGGAAAGTCTTTAACTAAAAATGAAGAGTTTATTTTGAATATAGAATATGAAGGAAGAACTAAGCAAAATATGACTAAAGATTTTCTATATTTAAAAGAGGGATGGACTCCGGTTTTGAGGGGAAAATATGAAGAAAACAAACCTATAATTAATCTCTCAATTAGTGTTCCAAGAGAGTGGAAGGCAATAAGTGTTGGCAAATTAGATAAAGTAATATCTAATGGTAATTATATAAGGTATATTTGGGACAATAGTCATCTTATGGGTTCCCACCCCTTTCCATTTATCGTTATCGCTGGTAAATATCACCAGGAATCTGTTTTTTATAAAAATAAACAAATAAATTTCTATCTTTTCTCAAATAATCTAACTGAAAAACTAGAATATTTAAAAGAAACTAAGGAAATATTAGAACTTTATTCCTCTAAATTTGGAGAATATCCTTTTTCAAAATTAGATATTGTGGAGAGACAATGTTCTGTTTTTACTCCATTCTGTTGGTTTACAGGTGAGGCTGTTCCTTCGATAGTAATGTTGGGGGAAGGATTGTTTGGTCCTCCAGAGCATGAATTTAGGCGTATTTTAGGTCATGAAATTTCTCATCAATGGTGGTGTTGGTTAGTAGATAGTGATGAATTATATAATGAGTTATTGGCTGCTTATTCTGAAGATTTAGTAGTTGGGTATTATTATGGAACCGAGGGGTTAAATAATCTTGATGAGGAACGTTTAAAGCGTTATTTAATTACTATGAGAAAGAAAGAAGATTCTGATATTAGTATGAAAGATATTTTAGGATTTCGAAGGTTAAAGGTTATTTTAGGAAATGAAAACTTTTTTAATAGTTTAAAGACTTATATAAGTAGATATGAAGGTAAAACTGCACGATTTTTAGAAGATTTCAAAGGATGTTGTGAGGAAATAACTAAACAAGATTTGGATTTATTTTTTAAACAATGGTTTGTGGAAAATATACATTGTGATTTTTCAATCAAAAAAATGAAAAGTAGGAAAAGTTTTAATAAATATAATACAGAGATAGGGCTTAATAGAGATGGAAAGATAATGGAACCAGTGGATGTTTTAGTCAATTTAAAAGATGGAAAAGAAATTAGAAAATACTGGGATGGAAAAGAGGGAGATACAAAGTTGATTTTAGAAACTCTTTCTATGGTAAAGTCTGTTCAGGTAGATCCAAATAATCGTATCTTTGATATTGATAGAATCAATAATAATAAACCATCTAAAATTAAACAGAGACTTGCATTTGACTTCAAACCAAACACCAATTTTTTGTATCCTATACTCTCAAAATATGATTTCTATTATTTTCCTAACCCAGAGGTTGTTTTTGATACTCAATTGATAACTTTAGGACCAATTATTGATTACAATAAAATAGATGGTTACTTATATGGATTAAACTTTGAATGGAAATATCTCGATAAGCATGAATTGAAACTACGAGGGTTATTTGGGGAAAAAACCGATTGCTTGAGGTACCACTTCAGCTATTCATCTTATCCATTTCATGTAAAAAGAAGAACATCTTATGGAATAAGTATCTATGACGAAGAAGGAATAAAAGGAATGAATATTCACCTTGCTGATTCCCTTAAAAATATTATCAGAGTAGGATTAAAGTTAAATAAGGAAGAATTATATAGTGATAATTTTAAAATTCTTCTTCCAGAAGACAAAAAGGATAATAACAATATAGAATTTTCCTTATCCTGTCCAGTATTAGATAGTATTTCAGAAAGGATAAATACCTATTTATCCTTTGAACGAGGAATGAAGTTTTTGGAAGGGGATTATGACTATTCTAAGTATTTCTTAAATATAGCCTTTCCTCTTCCTACGGGTATAAAATCGGTTTTATTTAGTAAGTTTAGAGCAGGAATTATCAAAGAGGAGAATTCTAAATTAAAGCAGTTTAGAATGGGAGGGTTGGAGGTACATCCAGAAGAAAATGATAATTGTCTTCGTGGTTACGGAGAAAATCAATTTACAGGAGAGAAGATAGCATTATTAAATATGGAGTATCAATCAAAATTGTTAGATAATATAGTTTGGAATGTTGGATTTGATATTGGTAAGGTATGGGGAAATGGAAACACTGAAGACGTTAAAAAAGGTGTAGGGATAGGCTTAAAATATCTAATGTCTCCTTTGGGTTCAAAAAGAACAATTTTACGATTTGACCTTGGTCAAGCGTTAGAAAAGAATACTTCTCCAAAAATTTATCTTGGCTTTGGACATAGTTTTTAGTCCTTTCCCCTACCTATATTTTACCTTTACTTGTGTGAGTAAAGATAAGCGAAAAAGGGGGGCAATTTATAGGAAAAAGGAGGTGAAGAAAGGATGAAGAGGCAAAATTTCATTACGCAGGTGAGAAAGACACACAAGCCAGTGAAAGAAGGTCCGGAACTCGCTAAATGGAGAAATTTCAACGCGTATGCGAGATGGTCCAAAAAGACTTAGCAGTTCAATCGAAGGTTGTACCGAGCCTTCTCCCTTTTTATCTTTGGGGAGAAGGCTCGGTAAATGATGGGGAGAAAAAATGTTGAAGGGGAAAAGAATAAATATTCGACCAATTAAACAAATTGATTTAAAAAAGATTTACCAATGGAGTGTTAATAATCAAAACAGTTATTTTTTACTGGAGGGAATAGGTGAGTGTGCCGAGCAAGTTTATTAGTTCTTATCAGTGAAAGTCTGGTCTGAGTAAAGGTTAGCAACCATCTCAGCACCAAATCCCACGCATAGGGAGGT
>SBAY01000202.1 GCA_005239945.1 Nitrospira sp. | reverse complement strand
TCTGATATTAATTATCTTACCACTCTTTGTGGGAAGAATTGTGGTAGAATAAACATGACTACTTAAAACTTCTCTCAGCGTGCTCCAACTTCGATAATCCGTTCTTACTTTGCAATCGCTTCTCTATGGCATATAATATGTGATACGCTAATATCGTGATAAATATGTGTCCATCAACCCGTTTTTGTAAAAAGTGCGAAACTTGGGATAGGGAAATGGAAAGGAATAAGGCTTGAAAGAGATGAGGAAGAAATTTATGGATAAAGATGAAGATTAGTGATGTAGAGATGTTGAAGGTTTTCCACCTGTGAAATAGGTTTATCGATAGAGACAAAAATTGGAATAGAACACGGATTAAGACGGATAAAACGGAGGGACACGGATAAAAAATTAGTGAAAATCCGTTTAATCCGTGTCGTCTGTGTGCTATTATATATTGTCCTGTTCTCTTATTAAAACCTATTTCCCAGGTCGAAAAATATCTGCACAGTTTAAAAGTTCCTTCTCTACCTTCAGCCTTCATTCTCCACCTTCTTTACATTCGCTTCTAACATAGGCAGACGGCGATACAATATCCAGGAAAGTGTCTTTTTTTTCTTTTTATCCTTTAATTCAGACATTTTTAGATAAAACGAATGAGCCTGGTGAATAAATTCTTCTTTTTTGTTCAACCACAGCGGCTGGCAACAGCTATAGGGTATTCTTTTAAACTTAATTGCCTTTAATAATGTTTTTTGTGCCTTCAGAAAATCCCCTTTTTGATAATAAAGCCAGCTGAGATTATAATAGGCTGAACGATTATAGTTATCAACCTGTATGGCTGTTTCATATTCTTTAATTCCACTTTCAATGTCTGGTGGCTGAATTCGGGTATAAGTCGTGCCCAGATGGGTATGATAGATAGGATGCTCAAAATCAAGCAAAACCGCAGCCTCAAATTTTATCTTTGCCTCGGGCCACTCCCCTCTATCTGCCAGATTTACCCCTTGATTAAAGGAAATATATGCTAACCATGGTTTCAGGACACAAAAAACCCAGAATAAGATTATCAGTATTGGTATCGGCCGGGAAAAATTAAAATTATATTTCCCTTCAACAACGAGACAAGCCTCCTTCTTATAACCCAGGATACCGAGTATTAACCAGAAATAGAGATAGAATACAGGTATCCAGAACAAATAATCTCCCTGAGCCTGCGTTAAAAATGCAACCATACCGGCAAGCGTTCCTTCTTTGACTGCCTTCTCATAATTATCTGCAGTGTTTTTTAAAGGAATCTTAAATAGGGCAATTATTAGCCATGCAAAACTTACCAAACCGATTATTCCCATTTCACAGGCATGTTGAAAAAAGATATTATGTGAATGCAAATACCACCGTTCAGATCCTTTATAATCAAAATAAACATTTGGATAGGCCCCTAATCCAATTCCTAAAATGGGATGGTCCAAAAACATCTGCCAGGAATGCTCCCAAATACAGACCCTTAGAGAAAAGGAATGTTCCCATATTCCAGCAGTAATATAAATGATAAATAACACGAGCCCTATCGATAAGCCCAGAATTAAAATAGGTATCTTCCCTCGCTTCATAGAAAATAGATTTATGAAGAATAAAAACAAAGTAGCTATAATTATCCCTAATGTAGCTCCTTTTGAATAACTAAACCATAGGGTAACCATAGAAAATAATAGTAAAACACCCAATAAAAATCTAAACTTTACTGTTTTTACAAAAAGAATTCTGAGCATTAACGGGATAGTTATGGCTAAAAATCCACCTAAGATATTAGGATTCCCTAATGGGTAAGACAGACGAACGATTAGAGACTGAGGTAGGTGTATAAAAAACTGGGTTAAACTAATGGAGACAATGAGCAAGGTAGTCAATATAAATGTATGCACAAGTAATTTTAGTCGGCAGGAAAGATAATTCCCAGCCATGAGAAAGAAGAGGACGCTACAGGCTAATTTAATTATTTCCTCCCAACTTCCTCTTAAATAATGCGAATTGATTATGGATAACAGACAGGTTATTATGTAGAATAAAACAGGTAGGGAAAGTGAAGACTTGACGAGATTTATCCTTCCCAAGGACCAGGTTAACCCGGCAAGCAGAACTAAACTTTCAATTAAACTTAGAGAATCGAATGTATATCCCCCTAATAGAAATGTAGGGGGAAGACATATTAAAAGAATCAGAAGAAAAACAATCAGCCTTTCCTTCACCCAATTTAAATTAATCATAACCTTTAAGATACCACATTTAACGCCATAAGTCAATACATTTTTCTTGCATTGTTTAGGTAATAGTGGTATAATAATTCGGATGAGTAAAATAATTTCGCCTGATAAATCTAAAACAACAGAATTAATTCCACAGGAGATAATCTAGCAAAAGATATTTCTTGTTCGTGGACAGAAGGTAATGCTGGATTCTGATTTGGCAGAATTATATGGAGTGGAAACAAAGCAATTGAAAAGACAGGTTAGAAGGAACATAAAAAGGTTTCCTGATGATTTTATGTTTGAACTGACACAAGAAGAATATAAAGATTTTTTGAGGTGCCAATTTGGCACCTCAAGTTGGGGTGGTCGCCGTTATTTACCTTATGCCTTCACAGAACAAGGGGTAGCCATGCTTTCGAGCATTCTTAATAGTGAAAGAGCCGTGATAGTCAATATCGCTATTATGCGAACATTTGTAAAACTCCGTGAAATTCTTTCAACCCACAAAGAATTAGCGTTTAAGTTAACTGAACTTGAGAGAAAATTTGAAAAGCACGATGAAGAAATCCAAACAATCTTTGAGGCGATTCGTCAATTGATGATACCCCCTGAAAAACCACATAGACGAATTGGTTTTTATCCAGATGGGAATAAATGAAAGATTGCTGGTTTATGACATTTGAATTCAGGGATAAGTTGCCTGGATACAGAAGGGGTAACAATGAAACTTATTATTGGTTTGGGAAATCCTGGGCTGGCTTACGCCGGGACCAGGCATAATGTGGGATTTAAGGTCATTAATAAAGTGGCTAAACTGATTGGGATTGAGATTAAAGGTAGAAGGTATCAGTCTCGGATGGGAGAAGGCAAAATTTCAGGACACGAGGTTATCCTAGCTAAGCCGATGACCTATATGAACTTAAGTGGTGTGGCAGTCGAATTGTTGGTCAGGAATTTCAAGGCGTCACCTTTGGATTTGTTGGTTGTCTATGATGATGTTAGCCTGGAGTTGGGTAAACTCAGAATTCGCAAAAAAGGTAGTGCCGGCGGGCATAATGGGATAAAATCGATTATCGAGAAATTAGCCAACGAGGAATTTGCCCGCATGCGGATAGGGATTGGCACACCGCCACCTGAGGTTAGTTTTCGGAACTATGTTCTCTCACCATTTACAGATGAGGAAAACGAGGTAATTGAGCAGGTGATAGAAAAAGCCGCCGAGGCGGTTATTTGCATCATTGAAGAAGGTATTGATGCGGCGATGAATAAATATAATTAGTGCCTTGTCAAGTTTAATTTAAGGAGTTCGCCATAGTTCATAGAACGCTGAAAATAGAAATTGGAAAAAGAAGTCGCAGATATTTTTTCCTTCTAATTTCCAATTTCTATTTTCAATCTGTAGATGAAAGAAAGATTAATATTTCTACTCTTCTTACTAACTCATACTTTCAATCTTGACAGGGCATTAAATTAGTAGGAGAAGAAGTAATCATGAAAAAATTATTCTTACTTTGGGTTATTCTTGGTTTAAGCAGTTGTGGCCATACGCCTATTCGCACCTTACCAGACCATATCAAATCTATTTATATGCCGATATTTACCAATCAGAGCTTTCAATATGGATTAGAAGAGATTCTGACCAATATGGTTATTGAGGAATTTATCAAGGATGGGCGGTTAAAGGTAACAGACAGAAAATCGGCAAATGCGGAATTAAACGGCACGATTATCTCTTATGAAAAGGTACCATTTTCTTATGATAACGAAGGTAATGTGAACAAATATAGGGTCTCTGTTTCGGTAAGATTTGAGTTAACGGAAGTTCCTAATAATAGATTTCTCTGGCAGGAGCAATACCAAGAAACGATTTTGTATATTTCGCCGACATCATCTTATCAACCAAAGGATTTTGATATTACCTCCGAAGAAGAAGCTATTCATAAAGTCCTGGTAAAGATTGCTTATTATGTTGTTAATAGAACAATTAAGGCTTAAGAACCTATCCGAAGAATTGGAAGTCCAAATTTGCTTAGGTATTTTCCCTCAACAAGTTGAGGCATCCAATACCATGGGGGGACGGAAGCCCGAACTTGTTCGGGAAATGTTCTCAACGAGTTGCGGCATCCGTTGAGGCAGCCATCCATTTTTCGGATAAGCACTAAGAGAAAATATGGAAGAATATAGACCTATAAATTATCAAACTATACTTGCCTGGATTAACCAGAAGAAGATTGCACCACTCTATCTGTTTTTAGGTGAGGAGGAGTATCAGAAAGAGGAAATAACCTCCAGGATAAAAAAAGTTATCTTTCCTACTCCGCAATCTATGGAATTCAACTATGATGTTTTTTATGGGGATGAAGCAGATGCCGCGACAATCCTTGGGGCAGCTAATAGCTTTCCGCTGATGCAGGAGCGAAGGATGGTGGTGGTTAAAAAGGGGGAGGCTATATCTTCTGAGGGTAAAAAGTTACTTGCTTCTTATGCTGAGAACCCGGCTAATTTTACCTGCCTTATCATCCTGGCGAATAAATTGGAAGCTAGTAATTTGCTTTATAAGGCTGTGATGAAAAAAGGGACGATAGTCATGTTCTACCCTCTCTTTGATAATCAAGCCATTGCCTGGCTTCAAGCCCAATGTGAGCAAAGAGCAAAGAAAAAAATCTCCACACCAGCCGCAAGACTATTTATACAACGAGTAGGAGTGAACCTGCAATCATTGACTACCGAATTAGAGAAGTTATTTCTTTTGACAGGAAATAAGCCTACCATTGAGGAAGAGGATATCATACTTGCCTCAGGGGGGGGTCATGAAGAAAATGTCTTCGCGCTCATAGATGCCATTGGTTACAGGAAGAAGATTCAGGCGTTGGCTATATTCAAAAATCTTATAGACCGTGGAGAAGATCCCTTACCAATTCTGTATTTGATTATGCGGCATTTTAGGCTTCTCTGGCAGGCTAAAGAACTTCAGGAACAAGGCAAATCCCTTCTCCAGATAGCCACTGCCCTGAATATGAAATTTAAAAAACAACAAACCACCATCTGGAATCAACTAAAATTGTTTTCATTCGATGAACTGAAAAAGATATTTGAATTATTGCTGGAGGTTGATGTAAGTCTTAAATCCCAGAATTACAAGACGCATCCATTGATTATGGAGTTACTTATAATCAAGATATGTTGATAGGATGGTGTAACCGTTCACCACAGAGACACAGAGGCACAGAGAAGAAAAAAGAAAAAGATGTAAATATATCGTAATTATTTACAATCTTTTTCTTTTTTCTTCTCCGTGTTTCTGTGTCTCTGTGGTGAACGGAATTAGTTACTTCACTTAGACTTATGGTCATATCATCAATCATTGACCGGTTATTTCTTGAATGATGGCGTGGGTCATTTCTGAGGTTTTTGCAGTACCGCCCAGGTCATAAGTAACTATCTTACCCTCTTTAATCACATTAGCCACGGCCTTGACTATTCTTTGGGCTGCCTCTTTTTCTCCAAGATGTTCCAGCATCATTGCCCCTGAGAGGATACAGGCGCAGGGATTTACCTTATCCTGTCCTGCATATTTAGGTGCTGAGCCGTGTACCGGTTCAAAAACGGCTATTTCTTCTCTCATATTGACCGAAGGGGCTAAGCCTAATCCGCCAATCAGTCCCGCACACAGGTCTGAAAGAACATCACCAAAAAGATTGGTCGTTACCAGCACATCATACTCCTGTGGTTTTTTAACCAATTGCATAGCCATATTGTCAACAATCTTATCCTCAAAGATTATTTGGGGATATTGTTTGGCAATTTCGCGGGCTACCTGTAAAAATAAACCGCAGGTAACCTTTAAAATATTAGCCTTATGAATACAGGTAACCTTTTTTCTACCATGTGCCAGGGCATATTCAAAGGCAAACCTGACAATTCGTTCACTGCCTTTTCTTGAAATGACACGAATACTTTCTCCAATCGTTTTATCCTGGTCAACAAAATGTTCGATTCCAGAATATAATCCTTCCGTATTTTCTCTAATCATTACCAGATCGATATTTTCATAGTTGGTGGGGCTACCCGGGAAGGAAATAGCTGGTCTAACACCTGCATACAGATTTAACTCCTGTCTTAAGGCAACATTAACACTTCTAAATCCAAATCCTACCGGTGTAGTCAGGGGACCTTTTATGGCTACCTTGTTCTTCTTGATTGAATCTAAGACTAAGGCAGGTAGTGGTGTTTCTCCCTTTTCAACCGCTGACTCACCAGCCAATACCTTTTCAAATTCGATCTTAACTCCCGTAGCAGAGAGAACCTCTACCATTGCCTTACTGATTTCCGGTCCTATTCCATCACCTGGAATTAAAGTTACTGTGTACATTTGATACTCCTTTTACTATTTTGGATTTTGGATTTTAGATTTTGGATTGAGGATATAAGATTCCCCAATCCAAAATCTAAAATCCAAAATCCAAAATTCTTAATACTCCACCATTCCCATTCCACCAATAACTATTCCACCACCCGTTTGACCGCCTTTAAGGGCGAGTCTTAAATCATCAGGATAAGGAGTGGCAGAAAGTGCCTCTTCTATATTCACCAGACCAACATTAACAATCCTGGCAATGGCTTGATTTAAACTCTGCATCTGCCAATAAGTAGTAGAAGATTCGATTACCTTTCGTAGTCCGGAGGTATTTCCTTTTTCAATCAAATCCTTTATCAAGGGGGAATTTATCATTACCTCCACGGCGGCTATTCTACCTTTATCATCCTTTCTTTTAAGTAATCTTTGAGAGACGATACCAAGCAAGGTTAAAGATAACTGAATTCTCACCTGTGTTTGTTGTGCTGGTGGATAGATGTCAATTATACGGTCAATTGTTTGTGTGGCATCGTTAGTATGTAATGTGGAAAGGACTAAATGACCGGTTTCAGCCGCAGACAAGGCCGTAGAAATAGTCTCCATATCACGCATCTCACCGATTAAAAGCACATCCGGGTCCTGACGAAGTGCCCGTCGTAATGCCTCTCTGAAACTTTTGGTGTCCACCTCTAATTCTCGTTGGTCGATCGTACTTTTATCGTCACGATGTAAAAATTCTATTGGGTCTTCTATCGTAATAATGTGACAATTACGATTTTTATTGATATAGCCGACCAGCGCCGCCAAGGTAGTGGATTTTCCACTCCCAGTAGGTCCTGTGACTAATACCAATCCCTGTGTCTTCTGACATAAGACATTTAAAACAGGGGGTAAACCTAATTGCTCAACCGTGGGTATATCATAGGGAACAGCCCGAATGATACAACCTATGACACCTCGCTGTCTAAAGGCATTTACCCTGAACCGGGCTACACCAGGTAAACTATATGAGAAATCTATATCCAAATTCTCTACAAATTTCCTGATTTGGTCCTGGTTCATCATGCTATTGACTAAGTTCATTACCTCTTCAGCCGTAAGCTTGGGTAAATCACTTGCCGTAAGCGTCCCAGCAATCCTGAAGATTGGTGGTCTGGCTACCTTTAAATATAAATCAGAGGCATGCAGGTCAACTAACATCTTTAATAATTCTGGCATTTTTAACATAGTTTTTCATCCTCCCTTTTTAATTTTTAATAATAGGACTTATAGAATAATAGGACTTATAGGTCATATAGGACATATTACTTTCTCAAGAGGGTAACTAATGCTTTAGCGAATTTTTCTGCCGCCTGAGGCCCATTTGCCGTAATAATATTTCCCTCTACTTCTACCTCCGTGCCGGTATAATTTACCCCTTTTGCCTTTAATTTGCCTGCTTCGCTGACAAATACAGTTGCCTTTTTACCTTTCAGGACATTAGCGTTAGCCAGTATTACCGGAGCTATACATATAGCGGCTAAAACCTTATTTTGAGCAACTGCCTCTTGAGCGATATTATGGGCTGTTTTATTCTCCCAATACTCAACTGCACCAACTCCACCCACAAAACAAATCGCCTCATAGTCTGTCACCTTGACTTGTGTTATAAGAATATTCGGCTTAATTTTTGTCCCCAGCATCCCACGACTTATCTCTAAGGAAGAAGAGGCCGTTACTACCTCGAGCCCTTGTGATTTAAAAATCTCCTGCGGGACTAAATACTCCTCATCTCTGAAATTAGAAGAGGCAATTATCATCAACACCTTTTTACCTTTTAAATCCATAATTTCACCCCTTTCTTTTCTTACTGGTTGAGTTTCTTTAACACAACCAATTAACCCTAAAATCAGCATAACTACACAAATTTGTCTCATCCTTAATATTTCCTTTCTATACTATCTATAATACCATAAAATAAATTAAAAGTCAACATTTTTTATCTAAATTCCTTCAATTCAGACATTAGACCATAGATATCAGACATTTGACTTAGGTTAGCCGGAACCTTAAGCTTTCAGTTTTTGGATGAGGCAGATGTTCATCCCATATCTTTTTTTCATCTGAAAGCTGAAGGCTGAATGTTTACTCTAAGTCTAATGTCTGAATTGAAGGTTTTCCTTGACAGAAATTCCCCAAGGTTTAGTAGTGGTTTAGAGAGAGGTGTTTTTTAAGGGGAGAGAAACCCTTTTTG
>SBAY01000151.1 GCA_005239945.1 Nitrospira sp. | reverse complement strand
CTATGCGTGGGATTTGGTGCTGAGATGGTTGCTAACCTTTACTCAGACCAGACTTTCACTGATAAGAACTAATAAACTTGCTCGGCACACTCATTTTCTAACACCTCCAAAATTTTTTGCAGAATTAATCAGCCTTTGTCCTGACTTCACTCTTTTCTTCTCATCACCTCCCTCATCTTATACTAAACAGATTAACAAAGTGTGATTTTTAGGTAATCAGGTGATCAGGTAATCAGGTTATCGGTGAAGAAAAAAACTATCTATTGGTTTTTACCGATTACTGATTACCGATTACCGATTACTGAGTGCTATACTTTTAACTTTTTACAGAAGTTTCTCATAAATTATGAAGCAATGGAGTATAGTTTAGTTAAGGCCAATTTTATCAAAAAGAACCAGTGCTATCTCTGATTAACTCTTAAGTTTTTCCATAAGTGGTATGCGTTTAGTATTT
Organism: Nitrospira sp.; assembly: GCA_005239945.1. Classification (GTDB taxonomy): domain Bacteria; phylum UBA9089; class CG2-30-40-21; order CG2-30-40-21; family SBAY01; genus SBAY01. Next base: position 2,483 of record SBAY01000151.1, on the reverse strand, counting down.
TGAGCACGGGAAAAATAATTCCCCCTCAATGCTATACAGTTACTATTATAATTATAATATAAGTTGAATGAGGATTAACCGGGTTAATTTACTTTAACTCAATTATTTTTTGAGGAATGGGAGAAGGGATTTGGACTGGAAAGCTTGTAAAGGATGCCACTCTTCTCTTTCTTAAATCTTATTACTCCGTTAATTCTAAATCCTTTTGGATCTATTGGCAGTAGTTCCTTTCCTTCTTCCATAGAGAAAAGTTCCCGGATATCTTTGATCCACTGACTATATCGTGGTCTACTATAGACCCCAACTTCTCTGGAGAAGATATATAAAGGTTTCTCTTCTTCTATAAGTTCCTCCTCATCTTTCCTGGAAAGTTCTTCTATCTTAGAAGGAGAAACAAAGGCTTTTTTATATTTAGTCATATAGGCTATAAAAGAGAGAAATAATTTTGCATTCTCGTATTTTGCCTCGTTTAGCTTTATATTTACCTCTTTCAGTAATTTAGTTCCTCTCTTTATCTCCACCCTCACATTTTCAGGATTTAACAAGTGTTTAAGAAATTCATCTTCGCATTTTCCCTGGGGTATTTTTTTTAAGTAAAGAGTAACTATCAACTTTCTATATTTCATGGTGATTTTTATAATCACTATAAAAAGTATTATCAAGGCTAAAATTAATAAGGGATACAACATCACTTGTAGCTGGCGAAAAATCTGTTTTAATGAAGAACCAAATTTATCATTCAATACCTTGTTGGCTATTTTTAAGTCCGAGTTGAGCATACTCAGTTCCTGTTGCCCAATTATATGTTTCCAGAGCCGATATAAATTATTCAAGGTCATCTCTTTCTCTACCACATCTGCCCATTCTGGAATAGAGGGATATGACCTTCTATGTTCTATGGCATCTTTAAAGATATGACAGGAAGGGTTATTAACCACACATTCATCCATTGCCTCTTTTAAGGCAGGAAATGATCCGGTATCTTTAGCATATTCTACTTGCGCCTTTTTGTTTAACAAGAATGAGAGGAAGTCTAATGCCCTTTTGAGATTACCTCTCTCTTCAACTGACTTAAAAATAGTTAAGTTTGAACCGCCAGTAAAAGTAAATATTCCTGATGGTCCCGCGGGAGGTAAAGCGACTCCAACTTTCTCTTCCCAATTTTCTCCCAATTTATCCTGAAGCCTTTTTATCATCCACTCCCCAGAGATAATCATTCCAAAATCTCCATCCATAAATCTTTCTTCAAGCCCTGCCAAATAAAGCTCTGGTAGAGATATACCTTCTGTTAGATCTTTCAAAAAGGCTGCAGTCTCCAATGCTCCTTTGCTGTCAAGATTGGCTCTCTTTACAGGAAATATCCCAAATACCTTCTTGAAACTAACAACCTCTCCGCCAGCACCCCAGAGCCAGATACTGAATTGATGCAAAAGATCCCAATCCTTTGCTATCGGAAACCCAATAGGAGCTACCATTTCTGGTAATTCTCCTCTACCTATCAATCTCTGGATCCTTGAGCAGGTCCTCTTCATGGCATGCCAATCCTTTAAACCTCTTTCAGGATTATTGATGATGTCCCTCCAGTAATATAAGACCCTCACATCTACATTGAGAGGAAGACCATATGTTTTTGGTGAACCGAGTATCTTACAGCTCTTGATTGACGGTTCAAAATATAACCCTTCATCTACATAGTCTGTAATCTCTACCAGTGCTTTTTTGTCAGCAAAATAGGCTGTCCAGGTGGTGCCCAATTGAACAATATCCGGTGAAGACCTTTCTTTGTAAGCAGAAGCAGCATCTTAAACCTCTCCAAAGGCATCTGGCCATTTAAGAATCTTCAGGAATATAGTCCCTGTAAAATTTTTTTCTTTCTTGTATCTTTTGATTAGTTCTAAAATCTTAGTCTGACCAAGGACGGTCCGGGCAAACTCACGGTCACTCTGCAATTCAAAAGGGGTATGTCTGATATTCGGATTATCAGCAAGGAATTTCTCTATCTCCCCATCCGTTGGTTTCTGTGCAAGAGGTGATTCATTTGGCATAATCCATAGGGTTAATGGTTTCTCCTCTGCATAAGCTACAAAGGTAGGGATGAGAACTGGTATTAAAATCAAAATCAAAATCTGACATACGGCCAATTTCAATTTCATTAATTCTTCTTCTTCTGGAGTTTGGTGAATTTTTAACAAAAGCCTAAAGAAAAATCTCTCATCCTGCCGATAAAGAGAATAAACAAGAAAATCTCTATAAGGAGGATGAGAAATAAATACATTCTTTTTATCGACATTTGGAGTAGAAACCTTAAGTAGTTTTTTTGACTGTTTCAAAGACAAACGAACCTGTGAAAATTTCAAGACCCTTGTCATTGGTTGGGTCTTAATCCAAGTTTCGCACTTTTAAAAAATAGATGTAGGAATATCAAGGCTCTACAGAATTTTAGACACTACACTATATATAAATCTTCTTAATAGGTAAATCAT
>SBAY01000033.1 GCA_005239945.1 Nitrospira sp. | reverse complement strand
TTGGGCTTTTAAATTTGATTCCTTGATTTTACTAGGGTTTTTAAGGCATACCCCTCCTTTTTTTGACCATTTTTTGTAAAAAGTGCGAAACTTGGGTTACCATACATGGTTTGTAATACCGTTCCACGAGATATAATTTTTCTGACATGGATTGCACAGCCCAGTCTCTGGCCGTAACCTTTGTGGTCAATCTTTTCCATTCAGCCATTTTCGTATTTCCCTCCGAATTAGTTTATTGAATTGTCTGCCACGATCCATTTCATTCTTGAATTTCTCAAAACTCTTTGCCGCAGGGGAAAATAAAAAGGTTGAATAAGTATAGTGGGAAGCCCGCTCGAGACCGATTTTAATGCACTCAAGAAGTGTGTTAGCCACCTTCCCTTTATCGGCAATGGTGCTTAATGAATCCAGCATCTTACTGGTAGCACTTCCCGACAGAAAAACCACATTCCTCATATCTATGTATTGTGGCAATTCCTTAGCCCATTGGGTATAGTTTAATTCTGCATCAGTCCCCCCGGTTATCAGTATGCAATTTCTTGCCCCGAATCTTTTGATGGCCACCAGACCACCTTCCGGGGTAGTGGCGGTGGTATCATTGATAATTTTTATCTTTTTATTCTCAAAAATCGTTTCCTGACGAAAGGGAATAGTCGGAAGATTGACAATTCCTTGTTGAATTTCCTCCCACCTTACCCCTTTAAGGAATGCCGTCAGTGAAGAGGCAAGCAGATTTGCCAGGTTGTGCTCCCCATATTCACGACCAAAATTTGATAACTTGACTACCTCACATGCCTGTTTGCCATAGTCTTGAAAATAGATAGCGTCACTATGGAAAAATACACCACTGGTATTTGCAGGAAGCTCAAAGTGAGAGAAAAACCAAACCTTTGAACTCGGGTTCTGACTCAGGAAAAAAGGAGTCCATTCATTGTCATAGTTCAAAATAAGATGTTGATGCGTTCCCTGGTGGATGAAAATATTGGCTTTGGTCCTGGCGTAATCCAAAAGTGAGGAATAGCGATTCAGATGGTCAGGATAAAGGTTGGTAAGTACAGCAATATCTGGTGCCTGGCGTGTCTTTGTGAATAATTCCAGATGAAAGGAGGGAATCTCATTGACGACTACCGGCATACCTTTTTTGTTAAAATTACTATCGCCACAACACCTTTGGTTTAGCATGTTAAGTAATGGATGTTTTGGTGAATTACCGGCAATAATGGCTTTGTAACGAGGTTTAAGAAAATGTCCTATCCAATTGGTTGTGGTTGTTTTTCCACGCGTTCCTGTTACCGCAATGATAGGACAGCGGCAAAACTGATAGAACAGTGTGGCTTCATTCTCAATTTGTTTTCCTAATTCCTTGGCCAGGATAACATACGGGTTATGAATACTTATGGCTGGGTTGATGACGATAACATCATGGTCATAAATATCTTGTTCGCTGTGTTGGCCTAAGTGCAATTGAACGCTGTCTTTAATTTGTCTCAACGAAGCAACCAATTGCTTTTCGTCCTTAAGGTCGGTAATTGTTACTTGTGCCCCTTGTTTTAATAACCAATTCGATGTGGCAATGCCGCCACCAAGTATTCCCAAACCAAAAACCAGAACCTTTTTCCCATCAAAAAAACCGTTATTCATAATATCTTTCATAATGGAATTTTGGATTTTCGATTTTGGATTTTAGATTGAAGAATTTTATATCCTTAATTCAAAATCGAAAATCGAAAATCGAAAATTCCCCTCAAATCCTCAACCCCTTTTTATAGTAAGAGCTCCCTGGTAATGCCTTAGCCTCTTCTTTTGCCTCTAAGGCTAACTTGTGCACCTGAAAATAGTTATCGAATTTCTTCTCCTGATTAGTAACTACTCCAATAGAAATAGTCATAATCGGATAGATAGAAGGGGATTTATCTTCTTCCTGGCAGGTAATATATCCTTTACTAATATCCTCTGGCAGGTATAAAGATGTAATTTCTTTATCAAAACAAGAGATTATTTCCTGACAAATATCATCGATTTTATCAGGTGAGGTAATGGCTATGAATTCATCTCCCCCACGATGTCCAATAAAATCCGTAGGATTGCCTATTTTTTTAATTGTTTTATCTATGATTTTAGCGGTTAACTTAATGACCTCATCCCCTTGAAAAAACCCATAGACCTTATTAAAGGCCCTCAAATTGTCCAGATCAGGGAAAATAACAGCGAATTTCTCATTTATTCTTTTTTTAATCTCTTCTTTGATAAAGAAATTACCCGGTAGGCCTGTTAACGGGTCCAGTCCCTTCTCGTGGTCTGTTCTACGCAAATATGCCTTGATTTGTGAAATTACCTTTTTAGAATCGAATATATTAGTTATATGGCCCTCTACCCCGCTTTCCAACATTTTAATTTCTTCAGATACATCTTTAGCTCCAAAGGTGATAATAGGAATATAGGTTGAGCGCGGGTCACTCTTAAATCTTCTACAAATATTCATGACCGATATATCTGGTAGAGTGGCATTTAGAAGCATAATGTCAGGATAATGGCTATAGACCTTTTCTAAAACATCCTCTCCCATATAGGCACAAAGTGTATTGAATCCTTCTTTTTCTAAAGCAAAGATAATCAAATTGGCATTGACTATATCCCCATCTCCAACTAAAATTCTCTTAGCCGTAGTAGTGGTTTTTTCCTTCATCCTTCTTTTTTCTTCTAATTCTACGATTTGTTGAAAGGCAGAGACTATTTTAGAGTCAAATTCTGTCCCGGAAGAGTCTTTTAGTTGTCTTAGTGCATCTTGAAAAGATAAGACCGGTCTATAGGGTCTATCTGAAATCATGGCCGCAAAGGCATCTACAACCTTAATGATACTTGCCTCAATGGGAATTTCATCTTCACAAAGACCATCCGGGTATCCTTTTCCGTTTGGTGATTCATGATGTGAACGAATGGCTGAGAGAACCTGTCCTGAAAATCCAACTGGGATTAGAATTCGCTCGCTAATTAGAGAATGTTTTTTAACCGTTTTAAATTCGAGATTATTCAATTTACCTGGTTTTTGTAGTAATTCTTCCCCAATTCCAATTTTACCAATATCGTGAAGCAACGTAGATATTTTCATCACCTCGATTTCCCTATTCCCAAAACCAAGTTCTAAGGCTATCGAAGCCGCATAATATGCCTTTCTTTCAGAATGGCCTTTGGTATATGAATCTTTGGCATCAACCATATCGGATATTCTTTTAGCTACATCACGAATATCTTCATACAGTTTTAAATTTTCAGTTCCATTAGCCGTTTGATTAACTAAAACAGATAAGTTACGCATACATTCAACGAAATCTGTTTCCATTTTTCTTCATCCTTTTTTTAGCCACAAAGACATTAAAAGAGCTTTGAGCCTGGAGCATAGAGCCTGGAGAAAAAAGAATTTCCATGCTCCGTGCTCTTTGCTCAATGCTAATTTTTGGTGGTGTCTTACTTTAGCTATACTATAAAGGTAAGGCGCATCTCCTGGAGTGCGAAGCTTCAGATTTGCTATCGTGGTTATAAAGCTAACGCTTTATACTCCAGCAGGATAGTTACTTATTTATAGCTATTGTCAGACACCACCTAATTTTTTGTGGCTTGGTGACTTTGTGACATATCTTCCCTCGCTTAACATTTCCTACAAGCAAGAATGCTTGCTACTCCATTAGCTTAAAATCCTTTCGAATTCTTTAGTTAAAGCCGGAATTACCTCAAACAAATCCCCGACTATCCCATAACTGGCTACATTAAAAATAGGGGCGTCTTTATCTTTATTTATAGCCACGATACAATCTGCGGTTTGCATACCAACTAAGTGTTGAATAGCCCCTGAAATACCACAAGCAATATAAAGTTTAGGACAAACAGTCTTTCCTGTTTGTCCTATTTGATGATGATGAGAAATCCAGCCGGCATCTACTGCGGCTCGAGAGGCACCTACCGCTCCTCTTAATACCTTTGCTAAATCTGAAATTAACTTAAAATTATCTGCATTTTGTAGGCCCCTTCCCCCGGAAACAATAATATCCGCCTCTTCTAAATTTACCTCTTCCTTGAGCTCCTTGACTAAACTTACTATCCTTGTCCGCATATCTTCTTTGGCGATATCTAGTATTATCTCAACAATCTCTCCAGTTCGCTGAGCATCAGGTATAGGTAGAGGCATTACTTTTGGTCGAACGGTGGCCATCTGTGGTCTGTGAGTAGGGGTAAGAATAGTTGCCATTAAATTACCGCCAAATGCAGGTCTTGTCTGAAGAAATCTACCTTCTTCATCTATTTCTAATTGGGTACAATCAGCGGTCAGTCCTGTTTTTAATCTAGCGGCTATTCGTGGTGCTAATGCCCGACCAATGTAAGTTGCCCCTAATAAAAAAATCTCCGGCTTATGCTCTACAATTAAATCTGCTATTACCTTTGTATAACTATCTTCACAAAAGTCTGCCAGGACAGCCATATTGGCTAAATAAATCTTATCTGCCCCAGAGGCAACTAATTGAGTGGTTAATTCACCGACATCCTCCCCTAACAGGATAGCACTTAGACTTGTCTGTAATTTATCGGCTAATTTCCTTCCTATCCCAAGAAGCTCTAAAGATACAGGAACTAATTTTTTTGAGCGTTGTTCGGCAAATATCCAGACGCCTTTATACTCATCTATTTTGGGAGCAGATTGCGTCGTCTTCTCAATAACAATAGCCTGTGTAGGACAGCTATCAACGCACATCCCACATAAATTACATCCCTGTCCTATCTGGGCAAGACCATCAACTAACTCAATTATCCCAAAAGGACAGCTTCTAATACATTCTTCACACCCAAGACATTTATCATGGACAACATAAATATTCATTCTTTCTATATTATACCACAAAATTTCGATATTGTCAATACTTCAAGAGAAAAATTTCAGAAATTCCCCAACTTTTATTAGCAATGATTTAAAGAAGTGAATTTTTTGAGGGGGAAAACCTTTTGAAAAAGGTTTTCCCCCTCAAACTCCCCTTTTCCAAAACTTTTTAACCACAAGAGTATAAAATTTTATTTACCCC
>SBAY01000309.1 GCA_005239945.1 Nitrospira sp. | reverse complement strand
TATTACCGAAGAGCCGTGTGAGGGAAAACCTCAAGCACGGTTCTGTGAGGGGCATTAAGCAATTAAAAAAGGAGGTTGTTGAATATGTCTACTCGACAGGTATTAGTTAGTGACCCATTAGCAAAGGAAGGATTAGGGATTTTACAGAAGGCAGAGGGAATTGAGGTAGATGTCAGGACAGGGCTTAAACCAGAGGAATTAGTAGCTTGTATTGGTGAATACGAGGGGATAATTGTCAGAAGCGAGACAAAGGTAACCAAGGAGGTAATCGAAGCAGGTAAAAAATTGCAGGTAATTGGTCGAGCAGGGGTGGGTGTGGATAATATCGATGTCCCGGCGGCGACAAAAAAGGGAATTATCGTCATGAATGCCCCTGGTGGGAATACGATTTCTACGGCTGAACATACCTTTGCTATGATTTTGGCCTTAGCCCGAAATATACCCCAGGCAGATAAATCACTTAAAAACAAGGAATGGGAACGCAAAAAATTTATGGGTGTAGAGCTCTGTGGTAAAACATTAGGTGTTGTTGGATTAGGCAGAATTGGCTCTTATGTGGCCCAGTTGGGATTGGCCTTTAATATGAAAATATTGGCTTATGACCCATATATTTCACAGGAAAAGGCAAAACGGCTCGGTGTAGAATTGGCTGAACTCGACGAACTTTATCGCCGCAGTGACTACATCACCCTTCATGTCCCCAAATCCGATGAAACCAAAGGAATGATTTCCAAAGAGATGATTGCCAGGATGAAGGATGGAGTCAGGATAATCAATTGTGCCCGTGGTGGATTAATCGATGAAGAGGCATTAGCCGAGGCACTCAAAAGCGGTAAGGTAGCCGGTGCGGCTTTAGATGTTTATGCTCAGGAGCCACTATCTATGGATAATCCATTGTTAGAAATTAGCAACTGTATTACTGTGCCTCATCTTGGCGCCTCAACAGTTGATGCCCAGGTAAATGTCGGTGTAGAAGTAGCCGCCCAGGTAGTTGATGCCTTAACCGGCGGTCCGATTAGAAATGCCGTTAATATTCAGCAGGTAGCCCCGGAGGTATTTCAGGAAATCGCCCCATATTTAACCTTAGCTGAAAAAATCGGCAGTTTGCATACACAATTGACTGTTGGTGGTATGGAAGAGGTGGAGATAAAAATATCTGGTGAAATCGCCAGTTACGAGGTGAAACCTTTTACCGTGGCGGCACTTAAAGGTATGCTCTCCACTATACTTAAGGAAACCGTTGTTAACTATGTCAATGCCCCATTTATCGCTCAAGAACGCGGTATAAAGATTATTGAAAACAAAGAGACCAGGGAGGAGGATTTTACCAATCTTATTTCGATTACCTTAAAAACGGATAAGAAGACCTCACAAATTGCCGGCAGTATCTTTCAGAAAAATGAGCCGCGCATTGTGGCTATCGACGGCTTTAGAATCGATGCTATCCCGCAGGGTGATATGCTGGTTATTTCCAATGTGGATAAACCGGGTGTCATAGGTAAAATCGGCACTCTACTTGGCAAAAACAATATAAATATCGCTGGTCTGCAAATGGGTAGAAAGGCGATTGGCGGAAAACAATTGATTGTCTTAAATGTAGATGGACCTGTGTCAGAGACCGTATTGCAAGAGATTAGCTCCCAGGGAGAGATTTTAGATGTAAAGTTGGTGAAATTGTAGTGGGATATCTGGTTAGTTTCGATACGAATGACCTTGCGAATATCCAGACCGATATTTTAGTCATTGGCAGTGGTGTGGCTGGGCTGACGGCGGCAATCGAAGCGGCTAAATATGGCAAGGTGTTAATAATTACCAAGGGTAACCTGCGTGAATGTAATACCGAGATTGCTCAAGGTGGTATAGCCGCAGTTCTGTCCACAAACGATTCCTATCAAGCCCATATTCAGAATACATTAACCGTAGGGGATGGATTATGCAATGAAGAAGCGGTTAAGGTATTGGTTGAAGAAGGTCCATCGCGGGTTCGTGAGTTAATCGAATTTGGGGCAAACTTCGATAAGGAAGAGGGAAAACTCCTGTTCACCCGGGAAGGAGGCCACTCGACAAGAAGGATAATCCATGCCAAAGGTGATGCTACGGGTGCCGAGGTTGAACAAACCTTGATTGCCAGGGCACAACTACAAGAAAATATCCGCATCTTAGAACATACCTTTACCATAGACCTGCTCTGCGAGGACAATGTCTGTTATGGTGCACTTGTGCAGTTAAAGGATAAAAGATGGGTAATCTTTGCCCACCAAACCATTATTGCTGCGGGTGGAATTGGTCAGATTTATCGTGAGACAACTAATTCCATTACGGCTACCGGTGATGGGATGGCCTTTGCCTATCGTGCCGGCGGGACGCTGATGGACATGGAATTTATGCAATTTCACCCGACAACACTCTATATTGCCGGGGCATCCCGAGCATTAATCTCTGAGGCAGTCCGTGGAGAGGGAGGAGTCCTGAAGAATAAATACGGGGAAAGATTTATGGTTAAGTATCATCCGTCATTAGAATTAGCCCCACGGGATGTCGTCTCACGCAGTATCATCACCGAACTAAAATTAACAGACGATTCCCATGTATACTTAGATATGACTCATTTAGATAAGAAATTATTAGAGAATAGATTCCCAAATATAAAGCGGGTCTGCCTTTCCTTTGGGCTTGATATAACCAAGGATTTGGTTCCGGTTAGACCAACGGCTCATTATACCATAGGTGGGATTAAAACCGATATAAACGGACAGACCACGATAGATAGGTTATACGCCTGCGGGGAAACGGCCTGTGTAGGTGTGCATGGGGCTAATCGTTTAGCCAGTAATTCACTCTTAGAAGGATTGGTTTTCGGTTATCGAGCCGGGTATAAGGCAGGTAGCTCTGCAAACAAAATAAAATCCTTTCCCCATATCTCTAACACCCTTGACGATAGATACATAGAGGAATTAAACATAGAGGATGTTAGAAACTCCCTCAAAAGCTTGATGTGGCGTGATGTAGGTATTGAACGGGAAAGGGATAAATTATTAGATGCCCAAAAAGAAATAGACTTCTGGTCATCCTATGTCTTACGGAAGGAATTTACAACTCAGGCTGGGTTTGAACTACAAAACCTGCTGACGATGGCAAAACTTATGGTATCCTCAGCCCTTATCCGTGAGGAATCAAGAGGAGTGCATTACCGCAAGGATTTTCCGCAAAAAAATGATGCCGAATTTAAAAGACATATTGAATTGGTTTCAGAAATTCTTCAACTTTTATAATGTTAAGTAGTTAGGCAATAGTGTTCGGAATGCCAAACCATATTCAAGATAGGCAAGACCCAGGGCATTAAGAAAATAAGGGTCAGCAGAGGATTGAGCAGCCTTGAGTAAACAGTCCTTAGCAGCCTCAAGGTCTCCTCTCTCTAAATGAACCAGACCCAAAAAGTAATTACCTTGAGCTTGCTCTGGTTGGTAAGCAGTTACCTCCTCAAACCTTTTTAATTCGGGGGACATAATACTAAATTTTTGGAGCAAAAGAATAATTTGGTATTGTGTCCCCGGAATCCTTTAATATACATGAATTGGTAGTCAAGGAATTTGACGAAGCAATTGAACAAAAATCTAAAAACAGGTATAACAAATGAAGCGATTCGAGTTTTTTGAACATACCGCAGATATTGGTGTTATTGCCTATGGCAAAACCCTGAAACAGGCTTTTGCTAATTGTGCCTACGGGATGTTTTCTATCCTTGTGGAGAACTTAAATCAGGTTAATACCTCCAAAACCGTCCATGTTGAGGTTAAGGGCAATGACCTCCAGGAAATTTTAGTTGCTTTTTTGAGCGAATTGTTGTATAATCATACTGTTGGGAATTTAATACTTAAAAAATTCAGCGTAAAAGAAATAGGTGATACCTTCCTTAAGGCGAAGGTTTATGGCGAGGGATATGACCCCAATAGACATGAGCTATCACACGAGATTAAAACCGTAACTTACCATCAATTGAAGATAGAAGAAAAGGAGGGGTATTTCAGGATTCAGGTGATATTTGATATTTAAAGGCATTAGAAGGGATAAGGAGCGGGTATTGCCATTTTGTTAGGCAAAAAGTCGTGATTTATAGCACTTATTAAGCAAAAGTGGTCATGTAAAATTATTTTGGATTTTCGATTTTGGATTTTGGATTTAAAGATAAATCAATTTACCATCTAAAATCGGCAATCGAAAATCTAAAATTCGTTTCCTGGATGAACACTTTTGGTTAATAACCATTATAAATATTGAGGAAGGGGAGGTTTTTTTGAATGGTAACAATCAAAGAAGCTGCTGTTGAAACTATAAAACGATTGCCAGAGAGGTGTACAACTGAAGACATAATGTACGAAATAAACTTTGTTTCTCAAGTCCTTGACGGTTTTAAAGATGCAGAAAAAGGGAAACTATTGACTATAGAAGAACTTCTCAAAAGGGTTGAAGAATGGGCAAGATAAAATGGACTGAAAAGGCAATGAACAATCTACAAGCAATTCATGATTATATAGCTCGTGATTCGAAAATATATGCAGCCAGATTTATAAAGTCTCTCATCTATGCAACCTTAAAACTTGAAAAAATGCCTTGTTGTGGTCGTATTGTCCCTGAGTTGAAAGAATATGGTTTTAGAGAAGTTATCTTTAGAAATTATAGAATTGTTTATAGGGTTATAGAAGGTTATAATGATGTTGAAATTCTTGCAGTTGTGCACTGTGCTCGTGATTTCAAAACAGCTTTTAGTCAAGAATGGGAATTGTAAAAACTTATTTTTTTGCCTAACACATACTGTTTATGACTCATTTTGAAGATAGGAGGAGAGGAGAAGATGAAGGTTGGGGCTATTTTAGCGGCTGGTGGTAAAGGCATAAGACTCGGTAGTCAAACACCGAAACCATTTATTATGCTTAACCAGCACCCATTGATTTATTATCCTTTAAAGGCACTTTCTACATCAGCGTTAATTGATTATATTTTAGTCGTTGTCGAGCGGGAACACATTGCCTATTGTCAACGGGAGATTGTAGAAAAATATCGCTTCACCAAGGTAAATAAGGTAGTCGAAGGAGGAAAAGAACGCCAGGATTCGGTTTATAATGGGTTAAAAGAGATAACTCCAGGGACAGAGTTAATCCTGATTCATGACGGGGCAAGACCCTTTGTCAGCCAACAATTGATTGAGGAAACAATACTGGCGGCTCAAGTATCAGGTGCGGCTATACCAGGGTTATCACCAACAGATACAATTAAATCAATAAATGATGGGCAGTGGGTTGAAGAAACCCTTGACCGTGATAGTCTGGTGATGATTCAAACACCACAGGTATTTAAATACGAATTACTTAAAAATGCTTACGAAAAGGCTTATGAAGATAATTTTTATGCCACGGATGATGCCTTACTCGTGCGGCGACTTGGGGGAAGGGTAAAATTGGTCAAAGGTGCGACTGAAAATATCAAGATTACCTTTCCTTATGACCTGTTGGTGGCAGAGATGATATTAAAACTTAAGGGGTGAGAAAAACTTGTGATACATCTAATCCAAAATCGTGCTACCTCTCAACAGATAAATGAAATGCTTGAATCACTTGAGACATACATTAAATTAGCCGTGGATATCCAAAGGGGTATTTTAGCAGGCGGGGGTGAATTCCATGCGGATTGTGAGGCAGTATTATTAGAAAATGGTAGCCTGCAAGAAAATATTTGGGGAGCAAATTGGATTCCAGACACTCAACAAGTAGAATTTGAAGCATTAATCAATATTCGACCAAAACAGAATAATCCATCGATGAAAATTCAAAATCAAGATATTCGCTTTAAAATTAAAACCACTGTACAACAATTATTAGGAGGAATACAATGAGGAATATGGATATTATCCGCACTCGATACTTGCAAAATAATCTACAACTTCGATTAGGTGGATTAGCAGCTAACTTAGCTCGTATTACCTCTTTTTCAGATAATCCAGATAACGCTAAAGTAGTAAATAGTCTATTAGAAGAGAGTAAATTCTTCATTGAGTGGACTATTTCGGATGTCCAATTGGATTTACAGGCAAAATTAGTTGAATTGCAAATACAATTAGCGTTATGGCATCAGATATGGCAAAAGGGATATACTGATACTTTAAAGCGTAAAGAAATAGCTAAACTGAGCCACTCCTGGGCAGAATATTTACTACAAGAATCAGGATTGCTGAATATTAAATGAAGGTGGTGTAATATATGCGGGTTGGCATAGGGGTTGATATTCATAAATTAGTTAAAGGCAGGAAATTAATCTTAGGTGGTGTGGAAATACCTTATGAGAAAGGTTTGGAAGGAGATTCTGACGCAGATGCCTTGATTCATGCGGTTATCGATGCCCTCTTAGGTGGCATTGGAAAGGGTGATATTGGAGCGACCTTTGGGGTAGGAACACCTGAGGTAATGGGGATTTTAAGCATTACTTTGTTAGAGAAAGTTTGTGAAATAATCGAGGAGAAACACTTTATTATCAATAATATCGATGCCACTATTATCGCCCAGGAACCAAAATTAAGTTCATACATTGACCAGATGAAAATGAATATCGCCCGGGCAGTCAACATAGAGGAAGAGGAGGTAAATATTAAGGCTACTACGGCCAAAGGGCTTGGAATAATTGGAGAAAGTAAGGCAATCGCTTCTATAGCCGTAGTAAGCGTAGTTAAGGTGGGGGTGTAAGTTAAAAGTTAAAAATTAAAAGTTAAAAGTTAAAAATTAAAGATTAAAGATTAAAGGAAGTGGACTTCTTCCTAATTTTTAACTTTTAACTTTTAATTTTTAATTCTATAAAGATGGGTTATGGAACAGAAGATTAGAGTCCGATTTGCACCCAGTCCAACAGGGTATCTACATCTTGGCGGGGCAAGAACAGCATTATTTAATTGGTTATTTGCCAGACACAATAACGGTGTCTTTATCTTAAGGATTGAGGATACCGATTTAGAAAGAAACGAGGAGACAAATGTCGGCACTATTATCAGCTCTTTGAAATGGCTTGGGCTTGAATGGGATGAAGGACCTGATATAGGTGGGGCTTTTGGCCCCTATCGCCAACAAGAAAGATTGAAGATTTACCAGGAATATGCCGCTCAACTCCTTCAACAGGGTGCGGCGTATCATTGTTATTGCACGGAAGAGGAATTAGAGACAAAGAGAAAACTGGCTATTGCCGTAAAAGGAACTATAGGCTATGACGGTAAATGCAGGCATTTAACCAATGAGCAGAAACTGGCATTCGAGTCCGAGGGGAGAAAACCTACCATCAGGTTTAAAATCCCGGAGATAACTCAGAAGATTGTAGTCAATGATTTGATTCGTGAGGATGTAGAATTTTCATCCACGGCACTTAACGACTTTGTGATTATCCGTTCTGATGGTATTGCCGCCTATAACTTTGCCGTGGTAATCGATGATTGGCTAATGCAGATAACCCATGTCATTCGTGGCGAGGACCATTTATCCAATACACCTAAACAGATATTGCTTTATCAGGCCTTGGGCTTTGACCGGCCACAATTTGCCCATTTACCGATGATTTTAGGACCGGATGGGGCAAGATTCTCCAAGCGTCATGGGGCAACATCCGTCGAGGCATACCAGGAACTGGGATATTTACCTGAGGCAATGGTCAATTATTTAGCCTTACGCGGTTGGTCACCACCTGAACCAGACAAGGAAATTTGCTCTATGGAGGAATTAATCAAGGACTTTTCCCTGGAGCGGGTGGTCAAAAGCCCGGCTATCTTTGACTTAGAGAAATTAAACTGGATGAATGGCTATTACATCCGAAATACTGATTTAGTTAAATTGACTAAATTAGCCATTCCTTATTTGAAAAAGGAGGGTTGTGTAACCTGTTGTGGTGATTTTGAGTGGCTGACAACAGTGGTTGATTTAGTTAAAACTCATCTGAATTGCCTCTCAGAACTTACTAACCAGCTGGATTTTATATTCAATCCGGAGGTAAGGTTAGGAAATGAGGCAAAAGATGTGTTGAAGGGAGAAAAATCCGCCCAGGTGTTGGATTGTTTTTCTAAGATGTTAGACCAGATGGATGAATTAATTCCAGAGAGAATAGCGGAAATGATTAAGGTGGTAGGAAAGGAGACAGGGGCAAAGGGCAAGGAATTATTTATGCCTATTCGAGCCGCCTTGACCGGCAACATCCACGGCCCTGAACTACCAAAGATTATCGCCGTGTTAGACAAGGAAGTTTGCCTGGAAAGGATTAAAAAATGTCACTAAAGATTTATAACACACTTACGCGGAAAAAAGAGGAATTTGTGCCCATTCAAGAAGGCAAGATAAAGATGTATGTCTGTGGGCTTACTCCTTATTCAGATTGCCACATGGGACATACCCGCTGCTATGTTACCTTCGATGTCATCCGGAGGTATTTAGAATACAAAGGTTACGAAGTTACCTTTATCCAGAATTTTACCGATATTGACGATAAGATAATCGAGCGGGCTAAACAACGAGATATGCCTTGTGAAGAGCTGGCAAAAAAATACATCGATGAGTATTTTAAAAATATGGATAAGTTAGGCATCAAAAGGGCTACCCTCTATCCGAGGGTTACTGAACATATCCCGGATGTGATTGATTTTATCAAGGTATTGATTGAAAAAGGCTATGCCTACCAGGTGGATGGAGATGTATTTTTCGAGGTAAGCAAGTTTAAGGAATACGGCAAATTGAGCGGCAGGAATCTTGATGAGATGGTTCATGGGATACGGTTTGAGGTGGACACACGCAAAAAAAATCCGGCAGACTTTGCCCTGTGGAAATCGGCTAAAGAAGGTGAGCCGTATTGGGATAGCCCTTTTGGCAAAGGCAGACCCGGCTGGCATATCGAATGCTCCACGATGTCGATTAAATACTTAGGCGAAACATTTGATATTCACGGTGGGGGACAGGATTTGGCTTTCCCACATCACGAAAACGAGATTGCTCAATCTGAATCCTATACCGGTAAAACATTTGCTAACCTCTGGATTCATAATGGCATGGTCACCTTAAATCAAGAAAAGATGTCCAAATCATTGGGTAATGAATTTCTGATAAAAAATGTCTTAGAGAAATATTCTTCTGATGTGGTGAGATTATTCTTTCTGGGGACATATTATAAAAGCCCGGTGGAGTTCTCACTTGAGAATTTAGACCAGGCAAAGGCAGGCCTCCAACGATTTTACAATACCTTAAGAAATGTGGATAACTTCCTCAAGATTGAACCGACAACATCGATGGATGGTGAGATGTATAAATTACTTCCTGGTGAACAAAAGACGCTCATTGAATTTGACCCGAATCAGATTGAGGAAAAGGATAAGGAATTTTACGAGGCTATCAAACAAACAGAGGAAAGATTTACTCAAGCCATGGATGATGATTTTAATACACCAATGGCATTAGCCTCTTTGTATGACCTGGTCACGGCAATTAATAAATTTATCTCCAAAATGGGGACTTTGTATGAATGCAGTCGGTTTTCTGGCCGGGCATTATTGAAATTGGCCCAGGAGACTATTTATAAACTTGGCGAGGAGGTATTTGGGTTATTTAAAGAGGTAGAATCGAAACCAAAGAATGAATTAGTGCCGGAATTAATGGAGATAATAATTAATATAAGACAGATGGCACGAGCCAAAAAAGATTGGGAACTGGCCGATAAGATTCGGACTGAATTGGATAAATTAAACATTATCCTTGAGGATACGCCACAGGGGACTAAGTGGAGATGTAATCCCAGGTAATCGAGTATCACTAAATTACTGAAAAAACTCTTTTTTGTGTAAAGGAAAGAAAAAAGGGGGAAGAAAGATGATTATTGAATATATTCAAGAGGCTCTTAGACGAGCTAAATATGAGATTATTGGTGATGAGGATGAACCATTTTATGGAGAAGTGCCAGAACTTAAAGGGGTATGGGCACAAGGAAAGACATTAGAGGAATGCCGAGAAAATCTTGCAGAGGTAATCGATGGTTGGATACTGCTTCAGGGGACTAAGTGGAGATTGAAGAATTAGGTTTTTGGAGGCAAATAATGAATTCAGCAAATATAACTCCTATCAAAAAGATAAAAAACGATATTGTCAAGAAATTAAAAAATGAGTATAACCCAGAACGGATTATCTTATTTGGCTCTTATGGGTATGGGAAACCTACCTATGATAGTGATGTTGACCTATTAATTGTTAAAGATACTAAAGAATCTTTTCATCAGAGGATAGTTACAGTAAGACGACTTTTATCTACAATTCGACGAGGTTTTGGGTTAGATGTTATTGTCATGACTCCAAAGGAGTTATCTAATAGATTGGAAATTGGTGACCAATTTATTGAAGAAATAACTACTAAAGGAGAGGTATTATATGCCTGTTAGAGAATCCAGGTATTCTGAAGACTGGTTTAAGAAAGCAAAGAAAGATTTAGAGCGAGTTAGCCGTCGACTCAAAGGTAAAGATATAGAAGATGCGGCAATTCATTTACAACAAGCACTTGAGAAATATCTGAAAGGCTATCTACTATCTAAAGGTTGGAAATTAAAACCTACTCATGACCTTGAAGATTTGTTAGATGAAGCTGTTAAGAGTGAACCGACTTTAGAGCAATTTCGTGACCTTTGTTTAGAGGTTACACCTTATTATATGGAAGAAAGATACCCATTTTTCATTGAAGAACCTTTGGCAGAAGACATTAAACACTATTTTAAATTGGCTAAAAAACTTATTAAAAGGATGGTTTAAACATAATGGGAAAAACTATTACCGAAAAGATTTTGGCCACACATTTAGAAAGAGATGTAAGTAGCGGGGAATTAATCGAGGTTAAGGTAGATGTTGCCTTAGGGAACGATATTACTGCACCTTTAGCTATTGTTGAATTTGAGAAATTGGGGGTTAAATCGTTATTTAACCCGGATAGGGTGGTTCTGGTGCTTGACCATTTTGCTCCTAACAAGGATATCCGGAGTGCCGAGCAATGCAAGTTTGTGCGTGCCTTTGCTAAAAAATATGGGGTGAAAAACTTCTTTGATGTTGGTCAAATGGGCATCGAACATGCACTTCTGCCTGAGCAGGGATTAGTGCTTCCAGGGGATATAATTATTGGTGCAGATTCCCATACCTGCACCTATGGGGCATTAGGGGCGTTTTCAACCGGTGTAGGCTCTACGGATTTAGCCGCAGTTTGGGCAACGGGTGAGATCTGGCTCAAGGTGCCACAAACGATTAAATTTGTTTATTATGGCAAACTAAACCCCTGGGTAGGCGGGAAGGATTTGATTCTGCACACCATCGGTGACATTGGCGTAGATGGAGCAAATTACATGGCCATGGAATTTACCGGTGAGGTAATTCCCAAACTCACTATGGCTGACCGACTTACTATGTCAAATATGGCTATTGAGGCGGGTGGCAAGGCAGGAATTATTGCCCCGGATGAGATTACCCTTGAATATATTAAACCACGGGCAAAAAGGGAATGGAAGGTGTATGCAAGCGATTCGGATGCGGAATATGTTGAGGTCAGGGAATACGATTGTAGTCAGATAGAACCGCAGGTCGCCTTCCCGCATCTGCCATCTAATGTTAAACCAATAAGTAAGGTTGGTCAGGTGGAGATTGACCAGGCAGTTATTGGTTCTTGCACCAATGGCCGAATAGAGGATTTGCGATTAGCCGCCCGGGTGCTCAAAGGCAAAAAGGTGCATAAGGATATTCGGCTAATTATTATCCCCGGCACTCAACAAATTTACCTTCAGGCGGTAAAAGAGGGTTTAGTGGAGATATTCATTGAGGCAGGAGGCGCGGTCAGCACCCCTACCTGCGGTCCCTGTCTTGGAGGATACATGGGGATATTAGCCCAGGGCGAGCGGTGTATTGCCACCACCAATCGCAATTTTGTAGGGAGAATGGGGCATAAGGAGAGTAAGGTATATTTAGCCAATCCGGCGATTACTGCCGCATCAGCGATTGCAGGCAGAATTGTACCGGTAGAAGATATATTATAGGATTTATAGGTCGTATATGTCCTATAAGTCCTATAAGTCCTATAAGTCCTATAACCTAAAAAAAAAAGGAGGAAAACTAAAATGGAAGAAACAAGAAAGAAAGTGGCGATTATTGACGATAATATCTCATTTGTTGATGTCCTGGGCAGATTTTTGGCCATGAAGAATTTCGAGGTTATCAGCGCTTTTGATGGTACTGAGGGAATAAAGACTGTCTCAAGGGTTATGCCTGATATTATTCTTTTAGACATAATGATGCCTGGCTTGTCAGGATATGAGGTATGTGAGAAACTTAAAAAGGTTGATAAGACAAAAAATATTCCTATTATCTTCTTAACCGTCTGCTCCCGTCCGGAGGATATTAAAAAAGGATATGAACTCGGTGCCGCATTCTACATTACTAAACCGTTTAATTACACGGAATTGATCGAAGGAATAAATAAGGTATTAAAAGAAGGCGGGGACAAGGCAGAAGACATACTTATGGGGTTTCTTATTAGCCTTTAAAAATAGGTCATAATATAAGTCTTATAAGACCTATTCTTTGTTTCAAGGAGGATAAATGAAAATAGCCGGTCAGGTATTCGAAAAATTCAGGGCGGATATTAACACCGATGAGATAATTCCAGCCGTTTACCTAGATACCACTTCTTATGAGGAGTTAGCAAAACATGCTATGGAGGGAATTGACAGGGAGTTTGCTAATAGCGTTAGCCAGGGTGATATTATTGTAGCGGATAAAAATTTTGGTTGTGGCTCTTCAAGAGAACATGCACCTATTGCCATCAAGGCCTGTGGAGTCTCCTGTATCATTGCCAAATCCTTTGCCCGCATATTCTATCGCAATTGCCTCAATATTGGCTTGCCTATATTTGAATGTGGAGAGGTAGATAAGATTAAAAAAGGGGATGTGTTAGAAATAGACTTCCAAACCGGTCTCATCAAAAACCTATCTACCAATGAAACCTATTCCACAACACCATTCCCGGAATTTATGCAGAAATTGATTGAAGTTGGCGGGCTGATGGAATATGTAAGGCAGAAAAATAGGTTATAATGTATAATTTAGGAAGGATGAATAATAAGTTCTTATCTATATCCAAAGATGACTTAAAACAAAAAGCAGGCTTGCCTGGTAATTGTAAGTAATTAGATATAATTCTAATTACAGGCGATGCCTATGTTGACCATCCTTCTTACGGGGTAGTGGTTATCAGCAGGGTTTTGGAAGATGCCGGGTTTAAAGTCGACATTATTGCTCAAGCTGACGGGAAGACTTCATCTCGTTGTGATTTAAAAAGAAGGCAATCTTCTGACTTTTTAATGGCGAAGAGTATTTAAGGACACTTTGTGCACAATTCAGACATTAGACTTTAGACATCAGACTTAGAGTAAGCATTTAGCGTTCAGCCATCAGCGTCAGATAGAGAAAAAGATAATGTATGAATACTTGTTTCATCCAAAAATTGAAAGCTTAAGCTTCCGACTGACCGCTTACGATTTAAGTCTAATGTCTGATGTCTATGGTCTAATGTCTGAATTGAAGGAAACTGACTCCAAGGCTAATTTAAGAACCTTATCCATATTATCAATCAGTTTTAATTTTAATTTTTTCTTTACATTTTGTGGGATATCAATCAGATCCTTTTCATTGTCTTTAGGCAGGATTACCATTTTAATCCCCGCGCGGTGGGCGGATAAGATCTTTTCTTTTATGCCGCCAACAGGCAATACCCTGCCTCGAAGGGTAATTTCACCGGTCATAGCCAGGTTACTTTTAACCTGTTTATTGGTTAAGGCAGAAACCAAAGCCGTGGCCATAGTAATGCCTGCCGAGGGACCGTCTTTGGGGATAGCTCCTTCCGGCACATGGATATGAATATCGAACTTTTTATAGAAATTAGATTCTAATCCTAAATCCTTTGCCCTGGAGCGGATATAAGAAAGTGCGGCTTTACCTGATTCCTTCATTACCTCACCCAGTTTCCCGGTTAATATCAACTCACCTTTACCTGGTATAATGACCACCTCGGTTGTCAGCACCTCTCCACCGGTCTCTGTCCAGGCTAAACCGGTGACCACACCGATTTCACCCTTTTGTTCAGCCTCAGGAGGACGAAACTTAGGTGGTCCAAGATAATGATGCAAAGAATCTGGAGTGATTTCAATTTGCAGATTTTTCTTTTTACTCTCAACTACCTCTTTGGCTACCTTGCGGCAAATATTGGCAATCTCACGTTCTAAATTTCTTACCCCGGCCTCACGAGTGAATCTTCGAATAATAGTCAACAACCCTTTCTTAGAAAAAACCAGGGTTTGAGGCTTTAACCCATGTGCTTCAAGTTGTTTAGGGACTAAGAAAAGTTGGGCAATCTTTAATTTCTCATCCTCAATATAACTCTGGAATTCTAAAACCTCCAGTCTATCTTTTAGTGCCGGCGGGATAGGATAAAGTGTATTAGCTGTGGTAATGAACATGACTGAGGATAGGTCGAATGGCACCTCTAAGTAATGGTCAGAGAAGGCACAATTTTGCTCTGGGTCAAGCACTTCCAATAAAGCCGCAGATGGGTCTCCGCGAAAATCCACACTCATTTTGTCTATTTCATCTAACAGGAAAACAGGATTTTTACTCTTTACCTTTTTCATCGATTGAATAATTCTACCGGGTAGGGCGGCGACATAGGTCATACGATGCCCGCGAATTTCTGCCTCATCTCGCACCCCACCCAAAGATACACGGATAAATTTCCTGCCTAATGCAGTAGCAATAGATTTAGCTACAGAGGTTTTACCAGTGCCGGGTGGACCTACAAAACATAGGATAGGTCCTTTTAAGTCTGATTTCAACTTACGGACAGCTAAATATTCCAGAATCCTTTCTTTTACCCTGTTAAGCCCATAATGGTCATTTTCCAGAATTTTCTGGGCATTTTTTATGTCTAATTTATCCTTGGTCTGCATATTCCAGGGCATGGCAATCAACCAATCGATATAATTCCGGATAACCGTTGCCTCAGCCATCATTGGTGACATCTTTTTCAACCTGTCTAATTCCTTTAATGCCTTTTCCTCAGCCTCTTTTGGCATCTGCGCCTGCTTAATCTGCTTTTTTAATTCACCAATTTCACCAGTAAAATCCTCGTCTTTCTTTAATTCTTTCTGGATAGCCTTCAGTCTTTCGGTCAGATAATATTCCTTTTGAGACTTTTCCATTTGCCTTCTAACCCGACCTTGAATCTTTTTTTCTACACCTAAAATCTCTAACTCAGAGTTTAAGATAACCACCAGTTTTTCTAATCTTTGTTTCGGGTCAGCCAACTCTAATATTTCTTCTTTATCAACCATTTTCAAGGGTAGATGTGCTGTGATTATATCGGCTAATCGGCCTGGGTCTTCTATACTTAAGATAGAGGCAATGGCTTCTGGAGGCAGGTTACCACAGAGCCGGACATACTGCTCAAATTGTGAGAGCATATTTCGGATTAACGCCTCTAATTCTATACTATACTGAAATTCTTCGTTCACTTCCTCTATAACTGCCTCGAGATAATCTTTGTTAAAGAGGTAACCTGTTATCTTTACCCTGGCCAATCCTTCTATCAGAACCTTGATTGTGCCGTCTGGTAATTTTAATAGTTGTAAGATTTCGGCAAGTGTTCCAAAGGGATAGAGGTCATCTTCCTTTGGGTCACCAATATTAGGCTTTTTTTGGCCGCATAAAAGGATTAGCCTGTCATTTAACATTGCCTTTTCTAATGCCTTAATCGACCTATCCCGGCCAACAAATAAAGGAACAACCATATACGGGAAAATAATGATGTCCCTTAACGGCAGTAAGGGTAATGTATTTTTTAACTTTATTCCTCGTTCTTTGAGAATGCTCATTTTATGTGTTGATTATACCATACCCGCTTTGTAAAGTCAAGAAAAACAAATTTGGGTCAGACAATTTGAAAGCAAAGGTGAAAAATAAAGAATTTTTCTGTTTTTCAAGGTAAATTTTAATCAAATTGTTTTTTTACTAATTTACAACTTTTGTTTTTATACTCTTTTTGTCTCTTTAATCTTTTATTCCCTCATTTTTTAACCTTTCCACCTCTTCTTTATTTTGAATTCCCTAAATAACAACACACCTCTCCCCTCTAACTCCCAAAAATTTAATGAATCCTATTCCTCTCATTCATCCCTTGTCTTAACCTAAGTTTACCAATTTTCTATCAAAAATGGATAAAAAGTGGCTTTTTTAGGCATGGTAAAAGTCATAAGTTGTTGTAAACATTGAGTTGGCATTTTTTAGAAGGCGATTGGAGTGCCTCATACAACAAGAAATATCTTGGCATTTTTACAAAATATGCTATACTTTTTCCATGTTTATTAAAAAGGTAAAAAATAAGAACAAGTAAGAATTACTATAGTGATGAGTAGACTTCTGCGAAATAGGATAAAAGAGCATGATTTGTCATTGCGAGCGATAGCAAAGCAATCTTTAAGTAGTTGAAATCCAATGGGATTGCTTCGTCACTTTGCTCCTTGCAATGATACTGTAATCACCATTTTGCAGAACTCTTACACCGATGAGAAATAAGGAGGGAAAGCAAATTTATATCCGAAAGTGTTCCGACCACAAGCCATTTCACAAAGCAATCTTTAATGCTCTTTGTGTTGAATCATTGTCCACTCAAGACAAAACAAACTAAGATTTAAAATCCGTAGTGCCCATAAAAT